>JAZRLE010000102.1:0-7442 GCA_045646665.1 Faecousia sp.
TACCATCGAGACTCCCAAGCCCGGTACCAACGGTTCTGCGCAGACCGGTGATGTCAGCGTATTCGTCGCTGCCGGCTTGGCACTGGCTTCCGCTGTCAGCTTTGGCGGCGTGACCGTCCTTCGCAAGAAGAAATAAGCAAGTATGTACCAAACAAAAAGCAGACACCTTCGGGTGTCTGCTTTTTTGCGGACGATTCGGAAATTACCCCTACATTTACACAAGAACCTTTGCTCTTTCAGAATGCAAATTTTTTATTTTGTACACCCATTTTTTGGGGAACGCCGCCGGGACTTATATCACCGACGGCATTTTTCGTCAATATTGCTGTTTTATCCCTCTTTTTCCTCGCTTTTTTTCGCGTTTTTTCGTGCAGTTCTGACAGCTTTTACCCTTTATATCTTGCAACTTGACATTTGATGTGCTATAATACACTCGGTTTATAATAGATAGCAGTATGCCATCTTCCCGAACCGTTTATTATGACGATTTTCCGCAATACTATAATGATAAATAGAGAGCGAGATTACTGATATGGATCATAAGAAAAAAAGACAGATCTCCGGCATCAAAAGCCTGATTCGCGGTTTGGACGGATTTTTTGAAATCCTTCTGCTGACCCTTTCTTATTATTTTATCTGGCGGTACCGTTATGATTCCGCATTGTTCCCCACCTATTTCGGTATGGGCAAATATTTGCTGGCCGGTGTGTACGCACTGATGGTCCTGGTTCTGTTTTTTGCCTTTGACGGTTTTAAATTCGGCTATCTGAAAGCCAGCGACGCGCTGGTCTCCCAGTGGCTTTCTATGGTGATCGTTAACTTCATCACCTATTGGCAACTGTGCCTGATCGCAAACAAGGTCATCCCTGTCACACCGATGCTGATACTGACCTTGGTGGGCACGGTGATCTGCTCGGTGTGTGTACTGCTGTTCACCTGGATCTACCATCAGATCTATGTCCCTAAGAACATGGCTATGATCTTCGGACGGGACAATGCCGTCACCTTGAAGTTCAAGATGGAGACCCGCCCGGACAAGTACCACATTGCCAAGCTCATCCCCGTGGAAGACGGTTTTGAAAGCATCTGCCAACAGATCGTCAATTACGATGCGGTCATTATCAACGATGTCCCCGCGCAGATCCGCAATGACATTCTGAAGTTCTGCTACCGCAACCACATTCGCACCTATGTTACCCCCAAGCTGTCGGACATCATCGTCCGGGGCGGTACCAGCATCACCCTGTTTGATACGCCACTGCTGCTGGTCAAAGGCAACGGTCTGACCCCTGCCCAGCAGATCTGCAAACGGATTTTGGATCTGGCGATCTGTCTGCCGGCATTCATCGTGGCACTGCCCTTTATGCTGGTGGTCGCCATCGCCATCAAAGCAGAAGATGGCGGTCCCGTGTTTTACAAGCAAGCCCGCGCCACACTGGACGGCAAGGTGTTCAACATTTTGAAATTCCGCAGTATGATCGTGGATGCAGAAAAAGAAGGTCACTCCATCCCCTCCACCGACCGGGATCCCCGGATTACTAAGGTCGGTCACTTTACCCGTGCCACCCGGTTGGATGAACTGCCCCAGCTCATCAACATCATCAAAGGCGATATGAGCATTGTTGGTCCCCGCCCCGAACGGGTGGAGCATATGGAAAAATACGGCGCAGAGATCCCCGAATTTGATTTCCGCACCAAGGTCAAGGGCGGTTTGACCGGATTTGCCCAAATCTACGGCAAATACAACACCTCTCCCTATGACAAGCTCCGGCTGGATATGATGTATATCGAAAACTATTCCTTCATTCTGGATATTAAGCTGATCCTTATGACGATCCGTATTATTCTCAAAAAAGAGAGTACCGAGGGATTTGACAAAGCCGAGGAGCTGGAGGAAAAAACCAAGCAAACACTGGCAGATATCCACAAAGCCGAAGAGGAAGCACTCCCGTCCGGAAAATAAAAATATGAGGTTTTTCTTATGAAAAAAGCCGTTTGCATCAGCTGCACCCATCATTACCGGGAGCGAATCGCACCGGTGGAGGCAGTGCTTCGTGAAAAAGGGTACGATTGCACCTATATCACATCGGATTTTAATCATAATGCCAAACAGCATTACCAGGTGACGGATCTGCCGCACTGTATTCAGATTCCCACAAAACCCTATCAAAAAAACATCTCCCCCCAGCGGATACTCTCTCATATCCGCTTCGCGAAAGACGCCTTCAAAAAAGTACGGCAGCTGCAGCCGGATCTTGTCTATGTGGAGATCCCGCCCAACAGCCTGTGCCGACAGGCAGGTCTTTATAAGAAAAAACATCCCGAAACCAAGCTGATTTTGGATGTGTTCGATATGTGGCCCGAAAGCTTCCCCAACAACCGCGCCAAGCAGCTTTTGAAGCTGCCCTTTGCGGTATGGGGTTGGTTCCGCAACACAGGTCTGCCCAAAGCGGATCTGGTGCTGACCGAGTGCGATCTGTTCCGCAACAAGCTGCGCGCTCACCTGAAAAACACCCCCAGTCAAACCCTGTATCTGTGCCGACCGGGCACTACCACAGACGCGCCCAAGGCTGTACCTGCGCAGGAGGCTATCCACCTGTGTTATCTGGGAGCCATCAACAATATCATCGACATCCCCGCCATCGCCACCCTTATCGAACAGGTGCAGAAGCTGCGCCCTGTTGTGTTGCATATCATCGGCGACGGCGAGACCCGTGAAGCCTTTGTTGCGGCAGTGCAGAAAACCGGCGCACAGGTGCAATTCCACGGAAAAATCTATGACAATGCCCAAAAGCAGGCGATCTTCGATGTCTGCAGCTTTGGTCTGAACATTATGAAAGACTCCGTTTTTGTGGGTCTTACTATGAAATCTTTGGATTATTTTGCCGGCGGTCTGCCCATTGTGAACACCATTGCAGGCGATACTTACGCATTGGTACAGCAGCGGGGAATCGGTATAAATTTGGACCGGGCGCACCCGGAACAGACCGCAAAACTGATGGCAGAGAATACGGCAGAAGAAAATCTGCAAATGCGCCAGGCTGTGCTGGATGTGTTCCGTCAACAGTTTTCTCTGGAAGTTTTTTTCGATACATTGCGCAAACAGATTCCATAAATTTAGGAGATCTTTTATGAAACGCATTTCTGTTGCCATGGCCGTTTATAACGGCGAACGTTTCCTGCCCGAACAATTGGATTCTATCCTACCCCAGCTGGAGCAAGAAGACGAGTTGGTCATTTCCTATGACAATTCCTCTGACAAAAGCTGGGACATTCTATGTGGTTATGCACAGAACGATCCTCGGATCCACCTGCTGAAAAACACCACCCCCGGTGTCATTGGCAACTTCAACAATGCCCTTGCCCACTGTACCGGCGATTATGTCTTTATCTGCGATCAGGATGACAAGTGGCTGCCCGGCAAGCGAGAAAAGATGGTCCAAGCCCTGCAGCAAGCCGATGGAGATATGGCTATTCACAACGGTGTGCATATCGATGAAAACGGCGATGTGATCAGCGAGCCTTTCTTCTCCTTGTTTGATATCCGTGAAACGGATTCTGCACTGCGGCTGATCCTGCGCCCCCGATACAGCGGATGCACCATGGCATTTTCCCAACGGATCCTCAAGCATTGCCTGCCTATGCCCACCAATTTGGATTGCTATGACCAGTGGCTGGCTGTGCTGTGCAAAAAGCACGGAAAATGTGTTTATGTGCACGACATTCTCCTCCACCACCGGCTCCACGGCGGAAATGTGACCCCCACTTCCACCAGAAAACTGGCCGTGATTCTGAAGGCCCGCTTGACCCTGATAAAAGAACTGAACACCAGAAAAAAACGAGAGAGGATGAATTGATATGGCACGGCCCGCAGTTGCGGTTGTGGTCCTATACAATACTACCTGCAGTGAAAGCCCCACCTGCAAAGCCCTGGAACAGACCGGGCGCGATGTGCAAGTGCTGATATATGATAACAGCACGCGGGATCTGGGCAACCGGGCGCAATGCGAAGCATTGGGCTGGACCTATCTGGGCGGAACCGGCAATATGGGTCTGTCTAAAGCGTATAATGCCTGTATCGACTATCTGACCGCCCACGATTTTGACGGTTTTATCTGCCTGTTTGATGATGACACCGCGTTGACCCCCGCTTATTTTCAAGCCCTTTCCCAAGAAGCCGACTCCGGCAAACAACTTTTGGTGCCCTTGATCTATGCGGACAACCGGCTCCTTTCTCCCTGCCGGATCACTCCGGCCCACAAGTCGATTCTCTTCCCCGATGAAAATACCGCTATGACCTATGCCGGCGAGGATTTTTCTGCAATCAATTCCGCTATGGCAATGGACATTGCCTTGTTCCGGGATTACCGTTATGACGAAAACATTTTTCTGGACGGCATCGACCATACCCATATGCAGAAAATGATCGCCCGGGGCATTCAGCCTGCGGTGCTGAATGTGCGCTTTGATCATAGTTTCTCCGGAGATGAACAACCCCCCAAAGCCTCTGCCGTGACCCGGTTCTCCTTGTTTGCCAAGGATTATGCCTACATCTTCCGCAAGCATAGAGCTCGGTATCTGTTTTTAGTAGGTAAACGGGCTGTTCATCTGACACTTCAATATAAATCTCCGGTGTTTTTGAGAGTATTGCTGCAAAACCTGTCTTCGCAGCAGAACAGGAGGTAATATGAAAACAAAAGACAAGCTCTGGGCGCTTTGCGACCGATGGGCCCTTGTTGCGCTCTGTGTGTATGTGGCTGAGTGCGTGTTGGGTGGCAGCGGCAGATGGTTCAGCGTTGGCGGCTTGAGTATCCGTATGGTCTTGTTTGCTGTCTGCTTTGTGCTGACCCTGCCCAGCCTGCTGCAGCAAATCCGCAGTCTTTATAAAATTCCGCAGATCATTCTGTGTGTGTTGCTGGGCATTTACCTGATTATCGCAGCCTTTATCGGTGTGAAACTGGGAAATAATCCGGCATTCATCAAAGCCGATATCACCAGCTTTATGGGCTTGGCGCTACTTCCGGGTTATTTATCTGTCATCCGGAACACCAAGAATGTTCAGCTGACATGCAGTGTGCTTTTTTACAGTGCTTTGGCGCTGGGCATCATCACAACCGGCATTCATTTTTATCTGGCTTTTGCATCCCATTCCGGATTAAATGCTGTCAACGACTGGCTCAACAATCATTCTATGGGCGGTCTTGCGAAAATGTCCACCGGTCTGCAGCGGATCTACATCCGCAGCCAGATCTTCCTGCAGGTTGGTCTTCTTTTGGGTCTGCAAAAAATATGGAGCAAAAAAGGCGCTGCCCGCTGGCTGCTCTTTGGCGCTGAAGCGATTATGGCCTATGCCTGTTTGATGACCTATACAAGAGGCTTCTGGTTGGGTTTTGCCCTTTCTGCCTGTTTCCTTTTGGTCCTGTATCCCCAGCAGTGGAAGCATTACCTGTCTACTCTGGGTATCTCCGCCCTGTTGCTGGCAGTTCTGTTCATCCTGTCTGCCTTTGCCTACGGCAAGCCTGTTGCCGCCATTGAAGTGGTAAACCGATTTAATCCCGACCTGATCGGCGGTGCTGTTTTCCTACCCGGCAGCACCACCGACCCCACAGACGGAGAACCCACCGAACCCACCGATCCTTTCGATTCCGACGCCGATCAAGCCGCTGTGCAGCTACGGCAGAAAACCTTGCGTATGCTGGGCGAAAAGATCAGCGACAAACCGCTGTTCGGCAACGGCCTCGGTGCCAATCTGGACGAGATTCGAGACGACGGCAAGACGGAATATACCTATTTTGATATGGTAATGAAACTGGGTTTTGTAGGTTTTATCCTGTTCTTCGGAGTATTCTTCCTACCGGCATTTTTGCTGCTGAAAAACCGCCTCTGCTGGCTGATTGCCAAAAAGCAGATCCCCCCGGACAGTCTGCAAGCACAAAATACGGTCTTGCTGACCGCCTTTATAGGCGTGGCCTTGACCAGCTTCCTAAACCCCTTCCTGATTAATCCAATGGGCACCTTGTTGGTTATGCTGCTTTTCGCAGCAAGCCGTTGTGAAAATACAATTAAGGAGAAACAAGTATGAAAGGTATCATCTTAGCCGGCGGTTCCGGCACCCGTCTGTACCCTCTGACTCTGGTCACCTCCAAGCAGCTGCTGCCTGTGTATGACAAGCCTATGATCTACTACCCCATGTCTACCTTAATGCTGGCAGGCATCCGGGACATCCTCATCATCTCCACCCCCACCGACACCCCTCGCTTCCAGGAGCTTCTGGGCGACGGCAGCCGGTACGGCGTGAATCTGACCTACGCGGTACAGCCCTCTCCCGACGGACTGGCACAGGCCTTTATCATCGGCAAGGAATTTGTGGGCGACGACACCTGCGCTATGGTTCTGGGCGATAACATCTTCTACGGCAACGGCTTCAGCGCCATCCTCGCCCGCGCCTGCGAGAATGCAGAAAACGGTCTTGCTACCGTGTTCGGCTACCATGTCCACGATCCGGAGCGCTTCGGTGTTGTGGAATTTGATGATGCCGGCAAGGCAATTTCCATTGAGGAAAAGCCTGCTCATCCCAAGTCCAATTATGCGGTCACCGGTCTGTACTTCTACCCCAAGGGCGTTGCTCCCAAGGCAGAACAGGTCAAGCCCTCTGCCCGCGGCGAGCTGGAGATCACCACCCTCAACGATATGTACCTGCAGGAAGGCAAGCTGAGCGTTGAGCTGCTGGGTCGCGGCTTTGCATGGCTGGACACCGGCACATTCAAGAGCCTTTTGGAGGCTGCTGAGTTCGTGGAAATGAACCAAAGCCGTCAGAATGTGCAGATCTCCGCTCCCGAGGAGATCGCCTATGTCAAGGGCTGGATCAACAAGCAGCAACTGCTGGATGCCGCTGCCGCCTACGGCAAATCCCCCTACGGCGAGCATCTGCGCCGGGTGGCTGAAGATAAGTTGCGTCATATTCACAAGCATTAAAGAGAGGTAATACTATGACAATCATTGTTACCGGCGGCGCCGGATTTATCGGTTCTAACTTTATTTTCCATATGTTGGGCAAGTACCCCGACTACCGCATCATTTGCCTGGACAAGCTGACCTATGCCGGCAACCTGTCCACCCTGGAGCCTGTGATGGAGAACCCCAACTTCCGCTTTGTGAAGCTGGACATCTGCGACCGGGAAGGCGTTTACAAGCTGTTTGAGGAGGAGCATCCCGACATGGTGGTGAACTTCGCCGCTGAGAGCCATGTGGACCGCTCCATCGAGAATCCCGAAGTGTTCCTGCAGACCAACATTCTCGGCACCCAGGTGCTGATGGATGCCTGCCGGAAGTACGGCATCACCCGTTATCACCAGGTCTCCACCGATGAGGTGTACGGCGACCTGCCCCTGGATCGCCCCGACCTGTTCTTCACCGAGGAGACCCCCATTCACACCTCCTCC
>JAZRLE010000103.1:0-10459 GCA_045646665.1 Faecousia sp.
TTCTTTTTACCGAAAGTTTCTCTAACGTACTTATCGTACATATAGATGTAATTGCTGCGAGTGGTTTCCCTCAGCTGAAACTTGGTGGAAAGATAACGATCAAAGGTATCGTTGACCGTAGCCTTACCGGCTACATACAGATCCAAGCCATCCATCTGGTCCTTTACCAGTTTCTTTTCCTTTTCGCGAAGCTCTGTCAGATCATTTGCGTATATGAACCTGCGCCGTCCCATGGGATCAGTGTAAGTGTACATATAGCGCTTGTCGGAAGCTCTCTGAACCTCTCCCTTCCTAAGTACCCTTCCTCGGTCATCTTTACGTGTTTTTGCCATGTCAATTCCTCCTTTATGTAATGATAAAGAAGGATTCCATAGCACTTACTTTTCCTTGGATAAAAATTTCTCCAAGCTTTGCAAGGCAACATCTGTCTTTGACAATTTGTGCTGGGCAGCATATTCAATGATTTTCTTGTAAAGATCCTCAGATAAGCGAATCGTAATTGTTTTCCGCTTCGCATTTTCCATCTTCGGTCTTCCAGTTCTCATTGCACTACCACCTCACACACTTACATTATAATTATTGTAAGACAAGAAGTCAAGCCTAAGTGCTAGAAATCCTTCAGGTTTTTTATTTTGTCGCTAATTATTAGAGATATTTTCCGCTAATGAATAATATAAGTGCACTTTATAACAAACACCTCACCATAGCTATTCTACCTTGGCCAGGTTATTATTTTTCGCTACAAAGCATTACTGGATAATTGAATAAAAGTATGATATGATTAGTTCAAGGAATTCGAAATAATGGGGTGAGCAATTTGATCAATGTTTCTAGTTGGATGGATACATTTCTGAAAGCCCTGCAAGAAACGTTCGGTGACCGTGTATGGTTCGTCGGTTTGCAGGGAAGCTATGGTCGTGGAGAAGCCACAGAAACCAGTGATATTGATGTGGTAGTTATCCTGGATGAATTGTCTGCGAAAGATATTGAAGCCTACAATAGGATGCTGAACACATTATCGCACCGGGAGCTGATCTGCGGTTTCCTTTCCGGAAAAGATGAACTTCTGAATTGGGAGCCTTCGGATCTTTTCCAGTTCTATTATGATACCAAGCCGATCCAGGGAAGTTTGGATGCGTTGCTACCTTTGATTGATACCACGGCTGTTATGCGTGCGATCAAAATCGGTGCCTGCAATATCTACCATGGCTGTGTGCATAATATGCTGTACGAAAAAAGTGAGGAAATTCTGAGAGGGTTATACAAATCTGCTTCCTTTGTTGTCCAAGCAATCGCTTTTCAACAAACAGGCAAGTACATTCGCCCCCAAAAGGATTTACTTCCAGTTGTTGCGCCGAACGAACGACTGATCATAGATACCTTTTTGACTCTAAAAAATGGCGACTCTGTAGAGTTTGAAAGCATGTCTGAAACCTTGTTTGCCTGGTGCAAAAAATGGATTGAAAATACAAAATGTATATGTGAGAAAGAGTAACGGATTATGGAGTTTCATGAAAAATTACAGGAACTGAGAAAGCAAAAAGGACTTACGCAAGAAGATCTGGCGGAATCTCTTTTTGTGTCCCGCACCGCCATCTCAAAGTGGGAGTCGGGCAGAGGATATCCCAATATCGATTCACTGAAAGCAATCGCAAAATTCTTCTCCGTAACCATTGACGAACTGTTATCCAGTGAAGAGGTACTGAGCATAGCCGAAGAAGATCAGAAAGAAAGGCAAATGCATCTTTGTAACTTGGTGTTTGGTTTGCTTGACTTGAGTGTTGCAATGTTCTTTTTTGTCCCGTTCTTCGGGCAAAAGGCAGATGGTTATGTACAGGCAGTTTCTCTCGCATCCCTGGCGGGCATGGCTCCTTATTTGAAAGTAGCTTACTTTGTAGCTGTAATCGGTATAATAGTAATCGGAATTCTGACCCTTGCCCTCCAGAATTACCGGGATAAATTTTGGCTACGGAATAAGAACATTATATCTTTGGTGTTAAATGCAGTAGGAGTGCTCCTCTTTATCGTTAGCTCGCAACCTTATGCGGCAGCGTTTTTGTTCATTTTCCTGGCAATCAAGGTGGTTATGCTGATCAAAAAGCAATGACACGAGGCGTATCACCGATGTGACGGCCTGTTTCTTGTATTTTTGACCGTCTTTCTTTAGTCTGTAGGCAGGCGAAAGCCAAATACATACAAAGAAGGTCAGAAAATGAAGAAACGGAAATTTTGCGTCGCGCTTGGTTTGCTTGGGGCATTTGTGCTATGGACCACTGCGATCAGTCTGATCGATGTGCAGCCGGTTGGACCGCAGGCTTCAACCGTTGGCTTTGCAACGCTAAACGGCTTTGTCCACAGCCTTACCGGGACACACATGTCCCTTTATACCATCACGGATTGGCTGGGCTTGGTGCCGGTGGCCTTTGGTTTTGGGTTTGCGGTACTGGGACTTGCACAGTGGATCAAAAGAAAATCCATTCTAAAAGTCGATCGCAGCATTCTGATCCTGGGCGGATTCTATATTGTCACATTGGCAGTATACCTGTTTTTTGAAAGTTATGTAGTCAATTACCGGCCAGTGCTGATCGAGGGATATCTGGAAGCATCCTATCCATCTTCCACAACGTTGCTTGTGTTGTGCGTCATGCCCACCGCTATGATGCAGCTGCGTGATCGCATCAAACAGCCTGTGTTACGCAAATGCGTTTCCATAGCGATAGCCGCATTTACTGCGTTTATGGTAATTGGTAGACTTATTTCCGGCGTGCATTGGCTGACGGATATCATTGGCGGCATCCTGCTCAGCGCAGGACTTGTTATGATTTACGATTCCCTGATTGGAGGAAAGAACAATGAATGATGTAACGATTCGTTTGGAAACTGAAAAGGACTACCGTGCGGTTGAAGAACTGACCCGGGAAGCCTTTTGGAATGTGTACAAGCCCGGTGCGGATGAGCATTACTATGTCCACATGATGCGTTCTCATCCGGACTTCATTCCGGAACTGGCCTTCGTTTTAGAAAAGGGCGGCGAGATTGTTGGCAATATCATGTACACCAAGGCTTGGCTGGAGGATGAAAGCGGCGAACGGAAGGAGATCCTTTCCTTTGGCCCGCTGTGCGTTGCTCCGAAGTATCAGCGGCAGAAGCTGGGCAAGATCCTCATCGAGCATTCCTTTGAGGCGGCTCGCAAGATGAGTTACGATGTGAACATCAATTTCGGCAATCCGGGCAACTATGTCAGCCGTGGATTTGTCAGCTGCAAAAAGAAAAATGTCAGCTTTGTGGTTCCCGGTAATTTCCCTACTGCGCTACTGGTGGCAGAGATTGTCCCCGGTGCGCTGGAAGGCAAGAATTGGATGTACATCCCCAGCACCGCGGCGGATTGCTGCGAGGATACCGCCGCCGTGGAAGCCTTCGATGCTACATTTCCACTCAAGGAAAAGAAATGGATGCCCAGCCAGGAGGAATTCTACATCTATAGCCATTCTTCCGTAGTCCGATAAATGTAAACGGCCGATGAGGTTTTGATTGATTCCTCATCGGCTATTTTTATATGTCTTTTTCACTCCTGTTCTTTTCGCACAGCTCTCATTTCGATATAGCCTCGTGCGCCAATCGGCTCCAGCTGAATCCGGGGGCTAAGGTCATCCCAGCAGTAGCCGATCACAGCTGGTTCGTAGCGGTTCATAGCGTTCTGAACGGCAAAAATGGCGTCGCAATAATCTTCCTCGTCAAACGGTTCCCCCTGGAACATCAGATAGTCGGCATCCGGTAGGGTGATTACATCGAATCCTTCCGGGATCACACCGTCGTAATTTTCTGCTACCTCGACGCCTTGCACATAGGTAGAGGTTCTGGGGAGCTTATGCTGTTCTGAGAGCCACAGACACACCGGTTCACCGCATAGGCTGTCCATACTGAGAAGCACGCCCCACACATCGCAGCCAACCTCGCCGCAGTAGTCAAAGTAGTTGTCAGCTTTGATCCCCCTCTTGATGATGACCTTTCGGCGGGGTTTGTGGATCACTTGAATAAATACATTTGAGTTTTCCATAAGTGAATATTCCTTCCTTAATTCCTTGAATTTGACACCGTAGGCAACGAACAGCTTGACTGGAACTGGATTTTTTGCGTATTCGCCCGGATTGATGCCAAACTCTTTGCGAAAGGCCCGGGTATAGCCGTCAACGCTGGCAAAACCAAGATCAAAAGCCACATCAATGATTTTCGTGTGTTCTGCTTTCAAACGCAGAGCGGACTTTGCCAGCCGCATCCGACGGATATACTCCGCAGGAGCGTAACCGGTATGCTCCCGAAACAGCCGATGGGCATACCAAGGGGAAAAACTGCAAATGTCTGCCAAAGTGGCCAGTGTGATCTCCTCTGTCAGATGGGCTTCGATATAGTCCTGCATTTTCTGTACTGCAAGAATCTGCTCCGTCATGTTCGTCACCTCCTTAGCATGATTTTATTTTAT
The DNA here is from genome assembly GCA_045646665.1 of Faecousia sp. GTDB lineage: Bacteria > Bacillota > Clostridia > Oscillospirales > Oscillospiraceae > Faecousia. Next base: position 4,481 of record JAZRLE010000103.1, read on the forward strand.
AGGAATTAAGAAACAATCTCTCGACCGTTTTTGTCATTGTTTTCTATTACTGTATCGCAATATAGTTTAGAACGCAAGGTTCATACTGTGAATATTTTGTAGACTCTACCCTTGCATAGGCTACATTAATATGGCCTGCCTCCCAAATCACCTTCATCGCTCACCTCATCACTCATTTATGGTTGATAAATGAGTGATGAGGTGTTATAATAGGAGATGAGGTGATGCTCTATGTATAACAAAAAACCGCCCTTTGAGATTACATCTTCTATTCTTGATAAAATTGCGGAGATTGCGGAATTGGTTGGGCAGGTCAATGCCGTGGCGGGTTTGACTACAAACCCTATGCTGCGCCGTACTAACCGTATCCGTACAATTTATTCCTCTCTGGCTATTGAGCAGAACACTTTGAGCTTGGAGCAGGTTACTGCCGTTCTGAATGGCAAGCGTGTTATTGCTCCACCCAAGGATATTGCCGAAGTTAAAAATGCATATGAAATCTATGAGATAATGGATTCTTTGAATCCCCATTCTGTGGACGATCTGCTGAATGCCCATGCCATTATGACTAGAGGATTAACCGAAGAATCCGGTTGTTTCCGTTCCGGCCCTGTGGGTGTAGTGGACAAGCAAGGCAATATTCTGCATTTTGGTACGCTACCTGATTATGCGCCCGGACTAACTAAAGAATTGCTGGACTGGATTAAAAGCAGCGATCTTCATATGCTGATCAAGAGCTGTGTGTTCCATTATGAGTTAGAAGTGATCCACCCATTTGCCGATGGCAATGGACGAATTGGGCGGTTGTGGCATACCTTGCTGCTCACCCAATGGAAGCCAATGTTTGCGTGGTTACCGGTTGAATCTATCATCCATGACCGGCAGGACGAATATTACGCAGCCATCAATCGCTCTAACTATGAGGGTGAGTCTACCGCATTTATCGAGTTCATGTTATCTGCAATTCAAGAAGCTTTGATGGAAGCCGTAGAAACAAATGGTGTTGCCGAAAGTATGACTACTGATGAGCTACGCTGGTATAAAATCGAGCGTTTCCTGAAAAAGAACGGCACAATCACCAATGCCGATGTGCGTCAATTATTCCAGGTCTCTCCCGCCACCGCAAACCGTATTCTTGCCAAGTTGACAGACGAAGGTAAACTTCAAAAGATCCGCATTGGCAAGTCTTGGGGTTATATGTAATTAAGCACGGAGCTAACCAACAAGTAAGTCAGCAATACTGACACACAATACTTAGTTCAACAGAATAAATGATAATACTCTCAAAAAATATCGACATTTATTGACTATTTCTCAATATGTGGTAGAATTGTTCTAGATAGGATTAATTTGGGGGGATTATGTGGCAATCATTCCAACGTTCTTCTTTGATGCTGTTGTTGCAATAGGTGTTGAGGCAGAAGAGAATATTAACTGGATAGGCACAGGCTTTCTTGTTGGGCGCCAAGCGTCTGCACCCAATAAATACACTATTTTTCTTGTAACTAATCACCATATAATCGAAAATAAGACACAGATTGTAGTTCGGTTTAATCAAGAAAATACCGATGTGTGTAAGGATTATTTCATTTCGGTGGTTAATAAAAACGGTAATAATTATTCAAAACATCCTAATGCAGATGTGATAGCCATTCAAATCTCTCCCAGTGTTTTGGATGATAATCATTCAGAATACAGTTGGTTTTCATTAGATAAGCATGCCTTAGATATCAAGCAAATGAAAGAAACAGATGTTATTGAAGGTAGTATTGTTTATTCTTTAGGTTTCCCGCTTAATATGATCGGCCTAAACAGAAAAACACCGGTATGCCGAATTGGTTGTATCTCCCGGATTTCTGACTTATTTAATGATTTGCACGTAAATGAATATTTAATTGATCTACAAGCAATTCCTGGAAATTCTGGAGCACCAGTCATTAACCGACCCGAGACAATATCTATTGAGGGCACGGCACATAATGCTTCTGCTAATTTAATTGGCATTATTAGTGGAACAATAGATTACAGTGAAAAGTGTGAAGGTGGAACTTGTGGTTTGGCTTACGAAAGAAACAGTGGTTTCGCCACGGTTCACCCCGTTGATACCATAAAGGATGTTGTAGAGCAAGAATACCAAAGAGGGAGGGAAAGTCAATAATATGCATGCCGGCGAAGTTGTACTAGGTCTTATTACTACTGTGGGCACAGATACAGAGGAAGTAATAAGATATATGAAGGAACAGTTGAACAAGTTCTCATATACTACAGAAGTAATTAGTGTCTCCTCGCAAATACTTGCACGTTTTGATAAAAATCCCCCTCAACTTTCTTCCGAATACGAACGAGTAAAGTATTATATGGACTTGGGCAACCGGGTTAGAAGTGAATCGCAGGACGCCAAAATTGTAATGACCGGTGTTGCCTCACACATCCTGTCTATGAGAGATTCCGTTGAAGACCCAAGCCCAAGAAATAGAGTTGCTTACATAATCAAGTCAATTAAACACCCGGATGAAGCGGACTATTTAAAACGGATATATGGTGATGGTTTTCATCTCATTGGTATAACAAGCGATATAGAAAAACGAAAAAAATTCCTCACTGAAGTGAAGAACATGAAGCCCGAACAAGCTCAAGAACTGATGGATCGCGATGCAGATGATATTGAAGACTTGGGACAGCACACTCAGGACGCATTCCAAAATTCAGATTACTTTATAAACGTTGTGCCCAATACAGAGGAAATCAAAAACTGTGTTTTCAGGCTAATTGACTTACTCTTCGGCAACCCGTTCATTACACCAACATTTGATGAGTACGCAATGTTTATGGCATACTCTGCATCATTACGTTCTGCAGATTTGTCAAGACAAATTGGCGCTGTAATAACTAAAAACAACGAGATATTATCGACAGGTGTAAATGATTGCCCGAGATTTGGTGGAGGTTTGTATTGGCAGCTTCACGACAATAACCAGTATTATGACGAGACTGGTGGCCGCGATTATATGCTTGGTGAAGACTCCAACAAGATTGAGCAAACCAAAATTATTGATCGGATACTGGAAAAACTTGAGTTAGCGAATACACCAGATAATCAAAAACGCATCAAAAAAGCTGGAATTGGAGCCTTAACAGAATATGGTAGAGTTGTACATGCAGAGATGGAATCTATCTTAGCTTGTGCGAGAAATAACATCTCGTGCAGGGGTGCTGTAATGTATGCAACGACGTTCCCCTGTCATAATTGTGCAAAGCACATTATTGCAGCTGGTATTAACAAGGTAATCTATATTGAACCTTATCCCAAAAGCAAGGCTTTAGATTTTTATAAGCAAGAAATATCTACTATGCCCAGCGATGAAGCAACAAAACTGGTCTTTATTCCTTTCTCAGGTGTTGGACCGAGACGATACATTGATCTTTTTGCAATGTCATCATCAAAATGGGGTGTAAAAAAACGTAAGAATGATGATGGAAAAGCAATTAAATGGAATAGAGAAAATGCATCTTTGCGTAACCCTATGGAAGCTATGACATATTTGGATTACGAAAAAATTGCATATCTTTCATATTTTGATGAAACAGAAGGGGAGGATGACAATGGATAATAAAGGAACAAAGGTTACCGCACAAAAAAACAGTGTTACCATTACAAAAACAAGCTACGAAAGAATTGCCAATAGCGTTAGCACTTGGCCTCAATGGAAGAAAAACCTATGTAATCAAGAATTGATTGTTTCCGTTAAAGCGAAAAAGATATGATTATAGCTCACGCTATAATAGTTGTTGTTACATACTAAATTGGTAAGCAAACGCTGACGAAGAAAAACATCTTCGTCAGCGTTCTTTTTTGACTAGATTTTCAAATGCTGCTCCATATGCTTTCGAGCTTGGTGCCGTGCTTCCTGCGTTACATGCGTATATATGTCCATAGTTGTGGAAATATCGGAGTGCCCCAGAATGTCTTGGATCAATTTTATGTTTATTCCGGATTCGCACAGTCTTGTGGCAAAGGTGTGTCTCAGGTTATGGCTGCTGAAGTTTGGAAGTAGAATCGGTGGATTTTCGCTCTTCAAAAACTCAGCATCATTACAATCCCGGATAATCCGCTTATACACCTTGTTCAGTGTTCCTTGGGTATGCAGGCCACCAAAGCGATTGAGGAAAACAAAATCTGTATACCCATCGATGGCAGTATCGCAAACAACACCTATTTGCTCCTGCATTTCTTTTTCCATCAGGAAAGCTTTCCGGACGGTTTCTGTCATAGGGATCAGCCGTTTACTGGCTGGTGTCTTAGTGTCGTTAATGGCGTATTTACACCGGTGGTTTCCATTGCTGTAATAGACTAAGGTGTGATTGACATTGATCATTCCTTCCTCGAAATCGATATCGCACCATCTAAGTCCGGTTGCTTCACCAACACGCATGCCTGTCCCTAACAAAACTGCTGTAATAGGATACCACCGCGCGTTTGGTGTATTTTGTGACAAGAAGGATAATAGGAGATCCTGTTCGGCCCTGGACAATGCCTGTCGTTTCTTGGTGTCCATTTGATGGGATCGCTTTAGTTCCTTTACCGCGTGATCTGACGGATTCTTGTCGATCCACTCATCATCCACGGCAATTTGGAACACCTGGTGTAGGATCGTCTGCACTGCTTCAATGGTCCCCTCTTTCAAGCGGCGCTCATCAGCAAGGTGATTAAAGAACCGCTTTACATCAGACTTCTTAATACTGGCAATGTACTGCCGGCCCAAGCTTTCCTGCACATATTGCTGGTACATATAACAGTAGTTTTGATATGTGTTGGGACGCAGGCCTCGCTTCAGCTCCTTCCAAAGTTCGAAAACATCATTCAGTGTGGTGGTCCGGCTATCAAACCTCGTCTGATTTGCAGTTTTCACCGAATAGATTTCAGCCTCTTTATCTCGCAATTCGTCCAGACTCTTGGCATAGACAGAATACTTCTTTCCAAACACAGTATAGCGAAATTCGTATCGCCCATCGGCTTTTTGATACTCACCGGTACGGAGCTTAACTCGGTTTCTATCATAACGCGCTGATTTACCCATGTTCATCACCTCCTTAAATGGAATACCGTTTTCTTAGGTATTCCTCAAAGCACGCCTTTTTGATCAGGCATTTGCTGCCTACCCACAAGACAAACGGGCAGTTTTCGTCCGCTGCCAGTTTCCGCAGTTTGTTTTCACCGATGTTGAAATACGCAGCGGCTTCCTCGATGGTCAGGTTTGATTTCTCCCAGATGGGGACTTCCTTTTTCATGTGTCTTAACTCCAATCTATATTTTTCGTCTTTCGACACATGGATTATATAACCAAAAAGAGGCTCTACTCAAAACAGTAGAACCTCTTTTTGGCTATATAAGTTTTTATATCTTTTTGTTTTAGAATTGGTTACCAAGTGGTACTTTTTATCGACTTTAATCTCTTAAAAAGTTATAAAAAGATACAAAATTCGACATTAATCGACAGGTTTCATCGTGGGGAATAGAATAATGCCCCGCATAAGCCCTCGTATCCTCTCACTAAAGGCCGCTAAAGGTCGCGAAAACAGGCTGAAAACGGGGTGTTTCATACATTCTCGCTACAGGTCACTGCAGGCCATAACTCAGCGGTCATTTTTGGTAAATCGTTGGTAAATTGGTAAATCTGTGGTAAATTTCAGCCTACCAATTGAGTTTGAACTCTGGCAATATTATTGCACAAAAGCTACCTTCTGTCAAGGCTGTAAAAAGCCCCGGCCGCGTGAGCAGCCAGGGCTTAAAATGTATTGATGTTTATCCGATAAACACCTTGCTTTGGTGCTGACGAACAGCCTCTTTCTTTGTGCGCTCTTCTATTTCGGCATATACATCCATCGTTGTGTTGATATTGGCATGGCCCATAATCGCCTGCACGACCTTAGGTCTCGGTTCAACTTCGCAGAGCCTCGTGCAGAAAGTGTGACGAAGCT
>JAZRLE010000104.1:0-3401 GCA_045646665.1 Faecousia sp.
GTCCATTGCTGTGTTTGGCATTTGCCATAAGTCAGAGAGCCTGCCGTGTCGATTGGGTTTATCACGCTTTGACAGGAGAGTGCAGCCTAATTTATCCGTACTTGAGGATAAATAGGTTGCACTTTTTGTTTTGCGGGAAAATCACAAAAAGGTAAAGGAGGGATGCAAGTGACACCAGAAGAGAAGAAGGCCTGGGCGGAGGACCTTCTGCGACAAAAGTATGCGGAGCTTGGAAGGCTCCCTACGAAAAAAGACTTCGACAATGCTGCTTGCGCCCAGATCAAGGCTTACCTTGGGCCGTGGCCCCGTGCATTGGAGTCCGCTGGACTCAAGAAACCCAAGGAAAACAAGTAATTCAGAAAGGACGAATCTGAAATGAAAATGACGAAAAAAATTCTTAGTATGATTCTTGCACTGGTAATGGTGCTGGGTCTACTGCCTGCCACTGCTACTGCTGCGGAAGTAGAAGATGTTGTATATCTGTCCATCAGCTTTGATAGTCAGTACATCGACGATAAAAACGGCAATACTATTGCCTACGTTCCCGTTCCTATGTCCAAGATCGAAGCTGTTGATCTTGCTGAATATGGCCTGGACAATATGCTCTTTGACGCTGACGGCGATGGCGATTATGAAACAACCGCTCTGCAGCTGCTGATCTATGCCCACGAAGAGCTATACGGCGGCGAGTGGGGCGATGTCAATTTTGATGCCCTGCCCGGCAGCTCCTATTTCCGGGGCGGCATTTTCGGTTTTACAGAAAACCTGGTATATTTCCACAATGGTGATTTCCCTGTGGATGAGACCCAGCAAAGCGATTATATGACCGTCGGTGCGACATCTGACCGGATCGTGCTGGAAGCCGGAGATTTCCTGGATGTGGCCAGCTTCAGCTGCTATGCCTTCCTTTGGGATCAGGCTGGTGGTTTCCATCTGTTTGCCGACGAAAATGATAACTATACCCATGATTACACTGCCACCGCAGGTGAAGCCCTTTCCGTAAAGTTGAAGCACTCCTTCTGCAACCTGATGATCGGCGAGGCCTGGGTAAAAGATGCCACCGACTACGAAGTATTCTACGGCGCTACTTTTGGTGAAGCAGAAGGCTCCGTGACCACTGATGGTAGCGGCTGTGCCGAGATTACCTTCCCCAATGCCGGTACTTATTATGTTTGGTGCGAAGGCGGTCACAGTGAGGACTACGGCACCCACGGCTCTTGCGACTATTGCCAGGAAACCGGCGAACCTTGTATCGTATCTTCTCCCGCTTTTGCCAAGGTAACAGTTTCCGGCGCAGCCGCTCCGGAAGCACCCCGCCAGCCCCAAAGCGTTACCGCTGTGCTCAATGCCACTATGGCACAGCAGGCAGCTACCGTTACAGCGCCTGCATTTGGCACCAATTTCGGCGAGTGGACCGTGTTCGGCCTTGCCCGTGGTAATTATTATGACAAGGACAGCCAGTATTTTGCAGACTACTACGACCGCATTGTGGAATATGTCAACACCACAGCAGCAAAGGTTGATATGAGTGGTGCGCTGGATAAAAACAAGTCCACCGATAATTCCCGGCTGATTATGGCATTGGCTGCTATCGGTAAGGATGCTACCTCTGTGGGCAACTGGGATCTTGTGGAAGCCTACAGTGCAAACGGTATCAACTGGATCCGGAAACAGGGTATGAACGGCACTATTTGGACGCTGATTGCTCTGGATTGCGGTAACTACGCAACCTCCGATCCCACTATCCGTCAGCAGTGTGTGGATGCCATCATTTCCGCACAGCATAATGACGGCGGTTGGTCTTTGGTCACCGCCAAGACACAGCCTTCCAATGTGGATATTACCGGTATGACCCTGACCGCTCTGTACCCCTATCGGGATCAGCCTGCGGTAGCCGCAGCTTGTGAAACTGCGTTTAACTGGCTGTCCGAGAGCCAGCTGGACAATGGTGGTTTCCCTTACGGCAGGGGCGAAACCTCCGAAAGCTGCGTATGGGCCATCGTTGCAGCTACCACATGGGGCATCAACCCGGATACCGACCCCCGTTTCATCAAGAACAGCAATTCCGCTATCGACAATCTGCTGACCTACTATCTGGAAGATGAAGCTAAATTTGAGCATGGCAGGGGCGCAGGCGCCAATGCCATGGCTACTGACCAGGCTACCTATGCTCTGGTTGCTTATGACCGCTTGATTAATGGAAAGGCCGCTCTTTACGATTATTCCGATGTAACATTTGAGGAAGAAACTGTTGTTCAGGGCAAGCCTACTGCAACACTGGGTCTGCCTGCACAGATTACTGACGATATAGGCAAGACTTTCAACGCAGTTATCACCCTGGATCAGTGGGATAACACCGCAGGCTATAAGCTCATCGACTTCATCCTGAATGTTCCTGAAGGACTGAGTGTTACCAGTGTTACTGCCGGCAGCCGGTTAAGCGGTGGCGAGGTCAGCTACCATTTGGACGAAGAAGGCAAACTGCGTGTTGTGTATTTTGATGCAACTAATCACAGCGACATTACCGTTGTAGGCAACGCAGAGGGTAATGCATTCCCCGCACAGTTCTTCACCGTCACTTTCCAGGTGGATGCCGCAAACGCAGGTGAGCAGAAAGCGATCAGCATTGGCGGTATGTCTGTGAAGCTTACCTCCGACTCCAGCGATGAAAGTGCAATGGTAGTCGTGGACACCGCCACCGCCGCAGGTTCTATCGAGGTCGTAAAGGGAATTTCCTACAGTGCAATCTGTCTGTATACCGGTGATGATATCGACCTGATCCCCACTACCAAAAAGGCAGTTGCTGTGTCTGTGGTTGGCATCGAGAACGCTACCAAGCTGACCTACAATGACGACACAAATCAGTACATCTTCAAGTACAGCGCCGAGATCTCTGCAAAAACCGGCATTGCTACCTATGTGGCATTGGTGGATGCATCCATTGAAATGGAGAATTTCGCGAACAAGCTGAACTTCACCTTGACCGAAGATACTGCAACACAGATCACCTTTGGTGATACCAACGGCGATGGTGTGGTGAATGCACAGGATGCGTTGAACACTGTGGATGCATGGCTGCGTAAGGGCGATGCGCCTACCGACGATCAGATCCTTACATTGAATGTCAACGGCGACAGCCGGATCAATACCTTTGATGCTTTGGGTATCGTAGAAAAGTTTGTAGATGGCAGCGACCTTGGTATTGTCACCAAAGCCGCAACCATTACTACCAATCAGTAATCATTCTTTGGGTGGGAGAAACACTCTCCCACCCAACCTTTGCGAGGGAGTGTTTCTATGAAGCAGTTTATTAAAAAAAGATGGCCCTGGATCATCGGCACCTGTATTCTGATTGCAGCAGTTGTACTACTGCTGGTACGGTGCGGCAACGATCCTGTTTC
>JAZRLE010000105.1:0-3691 GCA_045646665.1 Faecousia sp.
AAAACGGCTGCAGCGACTCTGTTTGTAGGGTTGCTGCAGCTTTTTTGCTGTGACCGTCTGCGTGTGGATTCCCCCTTCTGCACGGATTGCTCTGACGGTCACGGCCCGCAAACCAACTGAATATTGCTTATCGATGCGGTATGGTGATCCGGTGAGAAACCGGAACAACCGTCCATTGCTGTGTTTGGCATCCCCCCTTGTCATAAGTCAGAGAGCCAGCCGTGTTGATTGGGTTTATCACGCTTTGACAGGAGAGTGCAGCCTAATTTATCCGTACTTGAGGATAAATAGGTTGCACTTTTTTTGTTAAGCATCACAAAAAACTGCCCTTTTGCGATTTGAACACATCTTTTACCCCACTTCTTCATTTTACAAGCCCCACAATACACAAAGTATTCCGGTGCTTGTAAAACTCGAATTGGAGCAAAATCTGTTGTCTCAATCATCAAAAAACAGTTTTCTGTGATGCCTGCGGGAAAACCACATGAGAAAAGAAGGAGGGATGCAAGTGACACCCGAAGAGAAGAAGGCCTGGGCGGAGGACCTTCTGCGTCAGAAATATGCTGAGCTTGGGCGTATGCCTACGAAAAAGGACTTCGACAATGCTGCTTGCGCCCAGATCAAGGCATATCTTGGGCCGTGGCCCCGTGCATTGGAGTCCGCAGGATTGAAAACGCCCAAGGAAAACAAGTAATTCAGAAAGGACGAATCTGAAATGAAAATCACGAAGAAAATCTTGAGTATGATTCTTGCCGTTGTGATGGTGATAGGTCTTCTGCCCACCATCGCATTGGCAACAGGCACGGAAGATGTCATCTATCTTTCCATCAGCTTTGACAGCCACTATATTGAGGACAAAAACGGTGATCCCGTTGCCTATGTTCCTGTCCCTATGTCCGAGATTGAAGCCATAGACCTGACCGAATACGGCCTGGACAATATGCTTTTTGATGCAGACGGCGACGGTGAATACGAAACCACCGCCCTGCAGCTGCTGATTTATGCCCACGAGGAACTTTACGGTGGCGATTGGGGCGATGTAAACTTTGATGCCCTGCCCGGCAGTTCCTATTTCAAGGGCGGCATCTTTGGCTTTACCGAAAACCTGGTGTATTTCCACAATGGCGATTTCCCCGTGGACGAAAGCCAGCAGAGCGACTATATGACCGTGGGCGCTACCTCCGACCGCATTGTGCTGGAGGCCGGTGATTTCCTGGATGTAGCCAGCTTCAACTGTTATAGCTTCCTGTGGGATCAGGCAGGCGGTTTCCATCTGTTTGCCGATGAAAATGATAATTACACCCATGATTACACAGCTATTGCAGGCCAGGCTCTGGACATCAAGCTGAAGCACTCCTTCTGCGATTTGATGTTCGGTGAATCCTGGGTGAAGGATGCTGAAGATTTTGAGGTCTATTACGGCACTACCTTTGGCCAGGCAGAAGGCTCTGTGACCACCGACGAAAGCGGCAATGCCCAAATCACTTTCCCCAATGCCGGCACTTATTATATTTGGTGCGACGGCGGTATGGGTTCTGACGATGGTACCCATACCACCTGCGATTACTATACGGAAACCGGCGAGCCTTGTATCGTTTCTTCTCCTGCCTTTGCCAAGGTAACTGTTACCGGCGCAGCAGCTCCGGAAACACCCCGGCAGCCTCAGGATATTTCCGCTATTTTGAATGCCACTTTGGCTATGCAGGCTACCACCGTAAGAGAACCTGCATTTGGTACCAATTACGGTGAATGGACTGTTTTTGGCCTTGCCCGTGGCGGCTACTACGCAAATGATAGCCAGTATTTTGCCGACTACTATGACCGCATTGTGGAATATGTAAATACCACTGCAGCAGAGATCAATCTGAGCGGCGCACTGGATAAGAGCAAGTCCACCGACAACTCTCGTCTCATTATGGCTCTGGCTGCCATTGGCAAGGACGCTACCTCTGTTGGCAACTGGAACCTGGTGGAAGCTTACAGTGCCAATGGCATCAACTGGATCCGCAAGCAAGGTATGAATGGTACTATTTGGACGCTGATCGCTTTGGATTGCGGCGGCTATGAAACCAGCAATCCCACCATTCGTCAGCAGTGCGTGGATGCAATTGTGAATGCCCAGCACAACGATGGCGGCTGGTCCCTGGTCACAGCCAAGACCCAGCCTTCCAATGTGGACATTACCGGTATGACCCTGACCGCACTGTACCCCTATCGTGACCAGCCTGCAGTTGCAGAGGCTTGCGAGAAAGCCTTTACCTGGTTGTCTGAAAGCCAGCTGGCCAACGGCGGTTTCCCCTATGGCCAGGGCGAAACCTCCGAAAGCTGCGTGTGGGCAATCGTTGCCTGCACCACTTGGGGCATCAACCCCGATACGGATACTCGTTTTATCAAGAACGGCAATTCCGCTATCGACAATCTGCTGACCTACTACCTGGAAGACGAGGCCAAGTTTGAACACGGCAGAGGCGCCGGCGCCAATGCTATGGCTACCGACCAGGCTACTTACGGTCTGATTGCTTACGACCGCCTGGTGAAAGGCAAACCCTCTCTGTATGACTACTCTGATGTTGCCGCTGAAGGAGATACCGTTGTTAAGGGTAAGCCTACCGCAACCCTGGGGCTTCCCGCACAGATTACTGACGATATTGGCAAGACCTTCAATGCAGTGATCACCCTGGATCAGTGGGATAACACCGCAGGCTATAAGCTCATTGACCTTGTTGTGAATGTTCCCACGGGATTGCGTGTTACCGGTGTAACTGCCGGTAGCCGTTTGAATGGCGGTGAGGTCAGTTACCATTTGGATGAAGAAGGCAAACTGCGTGTTGTGTATTTTGATGCGACTAACCACAACGACCTTGCTGTTGTAAGCAACGCAGAGGGCAATGCATTCCCCGCCCAGTTCTTTACCATTACCTTCCAGGTGGATGCTGCCACAGCAGGTGAGCAGAAGGCAATCAGCATTGGTGGTATGTCTGTGAAGCTTACCTCCGACTCCAGCGATGAAAGTGCAATGGTGGTTGTGGATGCCACAACTGCCGCAGGCACTGTCAACGTAGTAAAGGGTATTTCCTACAGTGCAATCTGTCTGTACACCGGTGATGATATTGACCTGATTCCCGCCACGAAGAAAGCAGTTGCTGTGTCTGTAGTAGGCATCGAAAATGCTACCAAGCTGACATACAACGACGGTACCAATCAGTATGTCTTTAAGTACAGCGCCGAAATCTCTGCAAAGACCGGTATTGCGACCTATGTGGCATTGGTGGATACATCTATTGCTATGGAGCAGTTCGTGAATAAACTGAATTTCACATTTACTGAGGATGCTGCAACCAACATTATGTTCGGCGATACCAATGGTGACGGTGTTGTGAATGCACAGGATGCTCTGAATGCAGTGGATGCATGGCTGCGTAAGGGCGATGCTCCAACCGATGATCAGATTCTCAACTTGAACGTCAACGGTGACAGCCGCATCAATACCTTCGATGCCCTGGGCATTGTAGAGAAGTTTGTAGATGGCAGCGACTTCGGCGTTGTTACCAAAGCCGCAACCATTACCACCAATCAGTAATTATTCTTTGGGTGGGAGATACACTCTCCCACCCAACCTTTGCGAGGGAGTGTTTCTATGAAGCAGTTTATTAAAAAAAGATGGCCCTGGATCATCGGCACCTGTATTCTG
>JAZRLE010000106.1:0-21061 GCA_045646665.1 Faecousia sp.
TGTTTGGATACGCTTTTCAGGTGTAGGTGGTAGTTGCGAATTGTGACCGCCGCCACCCCTTTGGAAGTTTGGGAAATGATGAAAGAAGTAAAGACTTCTTCAAAGGTTTCGCTTCCCTGTTCAGGAAAGTAGATTTTTGAACGCATAAACGGACCGCATCCTTTCACTAAAGTTGGTGAAAAAGGATGCGGTCTGACTTACGGCACAAAACAAAGAAAAACCCTTGAAACTCTAAGAGTTTCAGGGGTTTGGAGCTGCTAGCCAGATTTGAACTGGCGACCTCATCCTTACCAACTATTTTGGAGCGATTTTTGCTTTGCGCTGCTTATCGTAAATTATTGGATAAAACCCTTGTGTATCAAGGACTTTTCGGATTTGCTTGTTGCTGCTTGCTGTAGCTTGCGGTGGGTGTTTTGTGTCGGTTTTTCGGGGTCCGTTACGGTTTTGTGTCGGTTTCTACGCCTGCTTAATTGCGTCTCTAAAGATCTGACTTGCTCGTTTTATGCTCTCCTGATCGGCGTGGGTATACATCCGGAGTGTAACAGCCTTATCGGTGTGTCCCAGTTTTTCCGAAACACTGGCAATGTCTGCGCCGTTGGTGATGGCGATACTGGCAAAGCTGTGCCGGAGCTTGTGAGGGTGCAGACCCTGGACACCATACTTCCTTGCAAAGTTCTGCAGGTAACGCGCCGGGCTTTGGGGATGTATCGGCTCGGGACTGCCTTCTTGGGTGAATACATATTGGCTGATGGCTTTCTTGCTCTGCTCAAGCCGAAGCTCACGCAACAGCGCAATGATTTGCGGATCGACATCAATGGTGCGGTTCCGTCCGTTTTTCGGCGTATCCAGATAGATGCCCTTATCCGGGGTATAACAGAGGTTGCCGCAGATGGTGATGGTATTCTTTGTAAAGTCCACATCCTTCCACTGCAGTCCGCAACACTCTCCCCGGCGGATGCCTGTGTCAATCAGCAGGCGGATCATTGCCCGCCATTTCAGCGGCTCCTGGGATAGGCAATTCCAGATGTGCCGGATCTCCTCAACAGTATAAGCCTCCGCCTCTTGCGATTTCACTTCGTCCTTTCGGGGTCTGGGACGCTGCACCTTGTCCATGGGGTTGCGGTCAATCAGATCTGCCAGATATGCCATTTTGAACAGCCCTTGCAGAACCGTATACACTTTGATCACCGTGCTGTGGCTTTTGTTTTGTGCCTGTATGGACAGCAGCAGAGCAGTAATTTGCGCGGCAGTGACCTCCGGAAGCTTGAAATCCCCTAATACCGGATATATCCACTTGTTCAGATTGCCTTGATAGCTCGTCCGTGTGTTCTCAGAACAGTGGATCGCCAGAGAAGGCATATACACCGTTTCGCCATACTGCTTTAGGGTTTTTATCTGCGCGGCTTCCAACTCTTTCCGGTAACTCTCTATGCGCTCTTCCTGCCGGGTAAGTACTTCGCCGGCTTTGACCTTCTGCTCAAACTCCACGGCCACCTTGACCAGCTCACGGTCAATAGCTTTTTGACTCCAACCTGCAGGTGGATACCATCGTGTGGTAAGGCGGGGTATGCCCCTGCCCCGGGAGACGGAGATCTCGTAAAAGGGAGTGCCGTCCTTCGTATTCAGTTTTCTTGTGGATGCCATAAGTATACTCCTTTCTTGACAGTGCGCCTGAAAAAGGGTATAATATGGGCGCACTGATGCCTTATAATTTGAACGTTGTGGGTGTTTGTGTATTTGCCGTCTGGGTGTTGGCGCACTCAGGCGGCTTTCTTTTTATCCTGGATATTGGCGTATCCATTTTTGGCGCTTAGCCTAAACTCTTGAGATAGGCCTTTAGATTTTTGGTTGGCTCTTTAAGCTCATTTATCTGATAGTCTTTAGATATTTCATCTAAAGTTCTCAATATAAGCTTTACTTGACTCTTGCTTGGTGTGCAATTCTTCATTACATGGGAGGCTAAAGTTTGACAAATGGGTGTAAGGAGATTTATCGCAGCACGCTTTTTCTGTGCTCCCAAACGGTTATCGAACATTGTGTTGTTCTCTATTTCATTGGCTATATTCAAAAGCTGGTTCGTAATCTCATTCAGTGTCATAGTCAGCACCATGCTATGCTCTAGTGTTGTTAGCGCTGGAGCATTTTTTATAAGTAATTCCCTTTCATAAAAACAATTTTATTCGTCTTCTTTTAATCCATTGTCAAAAAGGTATTTTTGGATCTGTTCATCTCTGGGGTCGGTTTCAAACCATCCGCCGCTTCCGTCATCGAAAACCTCAGTTGCTTTCTTCATCATTTCCTTAAACTGAAATTTTGCATACGCTTCAATGGTTTGCTCTATCGTATCATGGTACTCCTCGCTATCAAGAAGAAATAGCCTTTTGCGGTTGTAATCGATAATCAAGGTGTGACCATGTGTTCCATCGGAAGAATCCGTTGAGAATACTTCCCCTAAACTGCCGTCGCCACCATCGGTGATCAGCTCGTAACCCAATGAATGAATATAGGCATCAAAGTGGTTGCTTCGGTTTGTTTCATCGTAAGCTGCTTCCGGTGTTAGATACTTGATGGGGGTGGAGCCGGGAAGAAGAAAGGCAAGAATAGAGATATTTAATGCCTGGCAAACCCTAACAAGAATCTCATATTTCGGCTCTCTCTTGCCAAGCTCATATTGTTGGATGGTGCCTGTTGCTACGTCAGCTGCCTCTGCAAGCTGCTTTTGGGTCATTTTGCGGTATTTTCGAGCCTCTTTTATTCGTTCGCCGATAGTCATATCATCACCTCGCAATCACTATATCACAGTCTTTTGAAAAAAGCAATCAAAAATATGTAATTTTTAGTATTGACACAATCAAACGAGTGTGTTAAAATTAAAACACAATCAAATGAATGTGTTTTTCGCGAGCTGAGCAAATGCAGAATCAGTATACGAGAAAGCAACATTCTGATGGTACGCCAAGAACAAGAAACGAAATTGCAAAGGAGGCATAACTATGCAAAACAAAACAACCACCGGCGCTCCCTTCCAGAAGATCCAGGATGCGTGCGCGACCACCGGCCTGTCGAGGTACTTCCTTCGTAATGGCTGCAAGGATGGATCTGTCCCCCACATCAAAAGCGGCGGGGTATATTACATCAATATTCCCGCGCTACTTAAGAAGCTGGAGGCAACACAATGAAAATAGAAATATGCCCTCTGGGTAGAGCTTGCTTAGCAGAATCAAAGGACCACCGTTAAAAGGGGTGAGGACTTTCCTGTGGAGATAGAGAGAAAACACATCAGGTGATATGAACAGGTAGCTTACCCGGTCATATCACCTGATTTTTATATATTGCGAGAAAGGAGGAAGCGATCTTGAAATGTCTGAGCAAGTATAAATGGGTCAAAGTGCCCAGAGATGAAATACCGGATACGAAAGGCATTTTGATCTATTATCTGCGTTTGACATCCCGTGCTGCATTTCGTAAGGGCTTTTCCCGGTACTGCGGTCACAAAAACGCAGTAGAAGCCGGGTCTTGGGCTGGTGGCATTGTCGGTCTTAGGAGTATCCTAAAGGCCAAAAGCCGACGGGAGACCTTGGAGATCATGGATGAACTGAAAATGCTGGGATACATCGACTACACCATTGATTCCAGCACCAAGAAACTGACATACAGCATTACCGATTGGGTTATCAAATGCTCCGGCAAAGAGTGTCCCAACGGCAATGTTTACACCACGCCCAAGTATGGGTTTCTTTGCATGCCCAGAAATATTACCGAGCGGTTGGTGGAAAAGGGTCACATTTTTGGTGAGGCAGATGTCTGGCTGGATCTGTGGTGTCATACTGTCTTTCGGGATAAAGGTAATGCTTTTTCCTTCCTCGCACCTGCCATTCAGTATGGCAAATACGGCTCTGTTCTGACACTGGAGACCTTGGGCAAGCGTTGGAAGTGGGAGAAGACCAAGGTATGGCGTTTCTTTCGGGATAACTATACCTATTTTGCTCTGCATCGTTTGCCCGGTGCTTATGGCTGCGTGATCTTCGGCAATTGTTATCCCACAAAGGAGGAAATCGAGGATCCTACCGACGAGGAAATTATGCGTATTTTGGAGCTTATACGTATAAAGGCCAGGAATACGCATACCGAGGGCACCGACAACGAACGGATCAACCGCTTTGTTGCATGGAAGAGCCGCAAGGTTATTAAGACCCTGGAGGACGAATACACCCGCGAGGAAATTCAAAATCAGTCTGGGAACAGATCCGTTTTTCAGAATCGGTCTGACAGCCGCGTTGCAAAAATCGCCCCTATAATACGCGCGTATTTTTCTCATGGTAGGAACTGTAAGCATTGTAGGAATTGTATTAATGCCTGCAGGAGTAATTATATAGGGGAAACTGTAGATTTATCAACTTATCCCGTAAGGACAGTGCGCTCATACGAGGGCAGATCCTTTTTCGGTCTCGATACAAGTTAAGGAGGTACATATGAAACTGCACGAAAATCAACTGAATCTGATCCGCCATTTGATCCGGTTCAACCTTATGGCTTATGAGGACTGCCTAAGCTTTCTCGACACTGAGAAAACAGGGAACAAAGTCGCTCTGTCATACGTATTCCGGCCTTTAACCAAGAATAAGTATCTGTCCAAGAACAAGAAAGGCGTTGTATCCGTTCTCAAGAAAGGAAGGGCACTTTTCCCGGAGGAGATGCCGCTGATCTCCACAGCCACGGGAACAGTCGCCCAGCAGCGGGTTATGCAGGTGTCTCGGGTAGCTATGTGGCTGGAGAAATGCGGTATTCCTGCTTATACAGAGTTGCAGGAAACCGAAGAGCCGTACTTTATACCGTCTGCCTGCTGGCGTAACATCGTCAAAGGAATCCTGTCCACTACCCGGTTTGCAGGGATGCTCCTTGCCTATGGAGAAAGGTATGCTGTTTACGATATCGGTGATGGAACGATGGAGTGGCAGATACGGGCAGAAGCCTCCCTGTTTTTCAGTGTTGGGTTTAGATACTATACCAAAGCCGATGGAATAATCCTGATCTGCGAGGATGGAATGCGAGACGAAATTGCCAAACAGATCATCCGGCAAACTATGTGGGGACGAAAAACCCTACTGAAAGAGCACTACTCCCAGACGGATAAACCCGTCCGGTATTCCCGGTCTCCTATCAAGCTAAGAGCGCAATATGAGCATGTATATCTGACCACACCTGCGCTGCTTGCAGAAAGCTTAGAACGGATCTATGACGAAAGAGAGACTATTGAAAACACCATAGAGGAAGGCACGCGGTCTTATCGTCCAAAAGAGGGGAATTGGGAGAACTGGCCCGAACGATACTTTCTGAATCCGGCTTTTGACATCCTTATGATGGTGTATTTCTTCTCTGCGGTGAAGGGGTTAAAGGCTCTTTTAGAAGACGATCCGGCAGACCATATCAAACAACTGAGATATATCTTGTGCGTGCACCCAGAGGACTTGGAGGTAGCACGAATGTATCCGGATGTTACGGAAATGAAGGAGGTGGCAATGTATGTATATCGACCTGATGAAGACGCTGAGGAAGATTGAAAAGCTGCTACCGGAGAACCAAGTACAGGACACGGCGCAGTTAGAAAAGGCATATGAATTGACGCTGCGCTTGCGCAGTCAGCTGATTGCCATCCGGTATGACGTGGAGCAGTTTGGTGCGGCTGCCATAACACCTGCAATAGAAACTGTAGAGCAGGCACCCCAGACTGAAAAGAAAATGATCGTGCTGACCATCCCGGAACCCTTGCCGGCACGGAAGGAACTCACCAGTAATGTGGAGGAGCACTGGATCCAAATGATCCACGATGCTATCTCCCAGGAGAGCAAAACCGGTCTGCCGTATTTTGAAAAGGCCTTCGTGTTGATCCGGATCCAGACACCTCGAGGCACCAATAACAAACAGGTCTGGGACACCTCTAACCGGGCAATCAATGTGGTCATTAACAATCTAAAGGGTATCTTTTTCGATGATGATGACTTCGAGCATATGGCTTGTGGAATTGTTGCCGATTGGGGTGAAATTGGGCAGACAGAGATCCGGATTTGTGCCTTAGATGAGCTGGAAAAGCACGAAATTTTCCACTAAAAATAATACCAATTATGACACCTCCCAAAGTGTCATAGAGAAAAATTTTCAAATCTGTTGAGAGCTGCCGTAATTTGCACCAGACTGATTTCGTTGACAGCCATCGGTGCAGGCAAAAACGCAAATAAAAAAGGGGTTCTGTGAGGACAATTTGCCTTAGCAAATGTCTTCACAGAACAGGCAAAGGGAGGGGTATGATCGGACTTGCTTCCAATTCCAACCACACCCCTCCCCGGCAGGCATGGGGCTCTTCAATTCTTCCAAATCAAAGGGGGGTGGTTATGCGTAATGGACGAACTCGCAATTACATCAATGTGCGCAAATAATCCACAATACCGGCAAAAATATCTGCCACATCCAACCCAACTGATGCTTGTCTGCCTATAAATTGAATATCAAATCCAACTTGATTGAATGATAAAGACAGGAAAAGAAAATGCGTAAGTTTATAATAATCACGTTGATCCTGAGCTTTGTGTTGGTAGGATGTACTACCCCAGACTCGGATAGAAATACGACGGATACGCCTAGTCTTCATGAGAGCACACCTGCTAAAGACCAGCCATCCCAGATTGATCCTAATGATCTCCTGGAAGGTGCGAATTCAGGGCCCGTGACATCAGATCCAACCGAGGCTATACCTACTGTCCCAGACTCGACCGAGGACAGCGCTGAGATGATCGAGCCGACTGGATCTACGGAAGGCACCACCCAAACACAGCCACCCCAGCAGGCAACAGAAACGCCAACCATTCCTACAACTCCACCCGAGGAAACAAAACCAACACCGACTGCACCTCCGGAAACGACTCCTACACAGCCACTAGATACTATCCCCGAGGAGACTGCCCCACCCATAACGGAGCCAGAAGTTACTGAGCCACAGATCGATAAGAATTCTTATGAATTCAAGCGGCAGGTTGCTCAGTATGCTGCACAGTACATAAATCAGTATCGTGCTGCAGCAGGAATTGGTCCCTGCGAGGTTTTACCCGGTATGACATTGGTTGCGGAATACCGGGCAGATCAGCTGACCAGGAATTATTCTCATGATACTGCAGATAAGCGTGAGGCGCTGGCGCATTATCAGTATGGCAAATGGGTGGACGCAACCCTTGCTGGTCTGGACGCCAGCAAGAGCTATTACGATGCAGAGGCTCCTGAGGCAATCTTGGCAGGCTTTGAGGGTAAGACTTCTGAGGAAATGGGCAAACGAATTGCCGATATGATCCTGGGTAGCCCCAGCCACTGGGGTTATGTGGGATCGAGTAAGTTCAGCTACATCGGCATCGGCGTGGAATATCGCGCAGGATCAGCTTACGGCTGGTACGGCTGTGTGATGGTTGGAAGAACAAACTATGGTTAAGAAAGGAGTTCGCAATGGAAAAACGAAAGAAGGAATATTTTGACCACGCGCTGGATCGAGCGATCAGTCGTACCAGGAGGATACTGGACGATTTGAAATTTATCCGTGAGATGAACCGGGAGGGCAAAAAAGATGTGGTTTATAATTTCACATTGCTTACGGCTGAAGATGCGGAATTCTTGATCCGGAATACAAGAGAACTGATTCTGAGCCAGAAGACACCCACTGGCGAGGAAGATTTACAGCGCATCATTGATACGACCTACCCGGTAGAAATTGGATTCAATGCGGAAGGCTGGTTTGGGGTGCGCATTCCCTTACTCATCCCCAAAAAGGACAACTATTCTGTGAAATATCTGGAGAAACGTCTTGGACCCGTTTTGGATGAATTTTGGAGAGCAAGACCGTGTTTCCAACTTTCTCCTCGCGATTCTGTAATTGTGTTCCGGCATATTTATTCTACTCGCAGACCGGGATGGGAACGATGCGTTCCAGCTGATTCGGAGATTGACTGTGTGATCCGTCTGTTCTTCTCACATGTTTTCCGGGAATTGTTCCCAATAGATTTCCGGCATTACCATTGCTGTGCGTATGGAGAAGAGGAGTGTACGGAAGTATATGTGATGCCTGCCACGGATCTTGGGAAATGGCTTTCTCAGGAAACCTCCATCAGGAGTATTTTGCCAAAAGGCGAAAAGCTATATGAGACAGCAGTAGCGGCGAGAGAGGCGCAGAACGAGGGAGTCAGTCAGGAATTGGCTTCAACGCAATGAACACTCGCCCCGACAGGTAGGCCTGCCGGGGCGTTCAGTCGTCTGACATAAAACTTTATGTATGCAGTATTGAAAAATTGTGGTCAACCAACCAGAAATTTTCAGTAGGGTTACAAAATTGAATATGCGTTGTAATATTTAAGCAGAAAGTTCAGGGGAAAAGCGGTATATCTCCTCTAATATTCATGGATATTATATGAGCTTAAACTGCACCAGACTCATTTGGTTGGCAGCCATCGGCGCAGGCATAAAAAAGGGTTCTGTGAGGACAATTTGCCTTAGCAAATGTCTTCACAGAATAGGCAAAGGGAGGGGCGTGATCGGACTTGCTTCCAATTCCAACCACGCCCCTCCCGGGCAGGCGTATTACCAGCAAGAGAGGGGATATTACCCTACCGTTATCTCTTCAGGCATTCTTGCAGTACTCTCTTTTTGTGCGGCAATTACTTCATCCGCGCTTTGATAAGACTGTTGCAGCTTTTGCCTATCCAGGGAAAGCTTATTCAACAGATAATCATAACGGATTTGAAATTCAGCAAACACCTCACTCCAAGTCTTTACATAGATTTTGTACTGGTCAACTTTGAAAGCCAGGGATCTTTCTCCGTGGCCCTTATTCGAGTTGATCTCGTTTTTGATGAAATTATCAGACGTGAAAGTGTTTCCAACCAAATAGAACTCCCACGTCATATTAGGAGCGTTGAATTGATCGACACTCATAATAACATTCATGTACTTCTTTACTTGGCTTAACTGTTTTTCACCAAGGTGTACGTCCGGGTGCTTAAGCTCTACAACGATATTGTTAATACCGCCGTTATGCACATCCTGTCTGACCGCGAAGATATCCATCTGCTTTAGCTTGTCGGGATGCTCTATACCGGCATCGTCATATTCCTTGTGAAGATGGGACATATACCGTCTTAGGGCTTCCTCGAAGTTTGGCTCTGCAGCGGTTACCAAGCTATACTGCTCGCCAAATATCCAATAGTGAGCTTCAATCATTTCTTGGATGTGCTTGACCTCGTTTGCCTTTAAATCCTTGTTGAAAACCAACTGCTGCAAATCGATAATTGCCTTATATCTGTCTTGCAGCAACTTAATCGTTTTAGTTATATTGGACAAGGACGCATAGTTAAGCATTTCCGAGAGTTCCTGCCGGTCGTTTGTGTCCATATCTAAAATCTCTTCTAAGATTCTAAACAGGGACTTTACTTCACCGCTTTCCATAATCAAATCCAGCAAACGGATAAACGTTTTTCTCTGCTCCTTGTTCATGCTGGAAGAGAATATCTTCGGCTGCGCAACATACAAACAGGAAATAACATCTTCCACCTGACTTTTTCGGAAACTCAACAGCGGATCCTTTTCGTCGAAATTAGGGAAAGCTGAAGTTATTTCCAGACTGTCGATAACTTCGGAAACGTGACTCTTCAAGAAAGGTCTCCGCTTATCAAAGAGCAACTGGTTTACAGCATGCATTAATGCTCGGAAGGCGTGACTCTTTTTTGTATGCAAGGCGTTGCCGTCAACGTCTAGCTGCTCGTCATCACCTGTATTGCTGAAGTCAAAATGGTCAAACAAGGGGCTTGTAATATATACACTGTGGTAGAAGGAATCTCCCTTATTGTTATAGGTGGTGTTCTCCTTCTGCTGCTCATGCCCTTCACTGTCGATATAGTAATACTTGGAATACTCTGCCAGCTTAGATTCCCAGCAAATAAATTTGACGGTTGCGGCTGGCCGCAATCCCTCCGCCTTGATTCCAATAGTTTCCTTTTCTGCGATAAGATGAGAATAATCCAACTCTTCACCATTGAAGATTATCTTATACCCTTTGCCCTCATTTAGTTCCAAAAACCAACAGAATTCCTTGCATAGTTGGTCTCTGATCGCGGCAATGGAGAGATCACCATCTGTGACATCATAGAACTCAACAGTAGTACCCGTTGCCTTTTCAACAGTTACAGGGGTGCTGGGACGGTAGTGGTTCAGCTCATCTGCAGAAACCGAAATCATATACTCATAGTTCTTGTCTTCGCAGGAGTATACAGTGGTCCAACTTGCCGAAGGAGAGAACGTAAAGAATGTCAACCGGCCCACGCCGTTTTTGCCGTGGACATCAGATTGCTTTGCGTTCGGGTCGTATATCTTCTCAGACTGAAAGAATGGCCGGAATTTATCATCCAGCTGGTTCCTGTCGATGCCATAACCATTGTCGGCAACTTTGATGAACGATATGTTCCCTAAGATATTTTCGGAAACTTCAATGACAATCTGCGTCGCCTTAGCATCAAATCCGTTCCACACATACTCACATATGGATTTTAACGAGGTGTATTTTTTAAGCGAATTCTTAATACCCTTAGAGGTTATTTGCACATTATTATCGCTCATACACATTGCCTCCTCTGTATAAACTCTAACGTTATTATAAGCTATCAAAAAAGGATACGCAATACCCATAAAGGCTTAGTACCCCTCCCGGGCAGGCATATCAGTTCTTCAATTCTAACAAAACAATCGATCTGCGTTATTCGTAACAGGCAGAAAAGGCGGGGCGCATTTTCTCAATGCTGCCTCTGCTCAGACCATACTCATTTGCCAATCGCTCCCAGTTATCTCTGACGGTTATAGATATCTCATCAACAATCTTCTCTGCTTCTTTCTGTGAGAGTCCATAATACTGGGCGGTCTCAATTGCCAGATCAAAGGAAATCGCACTCTCGTTCTCACTGACATTCAGCGCCAGATCTTCACCGTAAGGAACCGGGTTAACATCATACAGAGGAGACAGTCGCCAACCGGTCTGGGTAAGGATAAATCCGTGGTTGCGCAAGTGATCGTCAGTATTGGAAACTGCCATATTGAACACGATTCGTTTCCACAGCTCCACCAGATCCGTTTTAGGAGCTGCTCCGTTTGACTTGAGGAAGGATACCAATTCCAGATAACTGGTGCCATCATCGGCAGATGCGCCATCAACCTTACCAAGCATAGTCATAGCAGATGCAAAATGGATCCGGCGATCGCCATCCCGGTCAAAGCGCTTGACCAAGAAGGTGCTGCCCAACTTAGAAAATGTCTCCAGCCGGGATTCCGGTACATTGAGGCCACACATCCGGGCGAGATCATGAACCACCTTCTCCCAAGCACCGGTGTTGTTATCGTCATGTTTGGAGGGGAATTTAGCAATCCAAAGAGAACCATCCACTGCTTGTACAGTTGCTTTCGGTCTGGCACCACCCAGAGAGGAGCCAGGGCGGATCAGTTGCCTCAACCACTTTTCTTCAAGTATATTCTCGTCTTTTTCAAACTGCCGGGAGGCCTCTTCCAGCGCCCTCAGGGTGGCCCAGGGAGGCGCAGCGGTTTCCTTATCATCGGACAGGAACGGGCCACCATCTTCCAGAGAAAACCGGATTGCTCCCATACGGGTTTCATCATACACACCCAGCAGGTAATCGCTATCCAACAGCTTACGGGGCTTTCTGCCTTCTTTATCTGCCAGAAACTTTTCCCTGCGCTGCATTAGAATTCGACCCCATCGGTCTGGGGAGGAGTCTGCAAAGATGCCAAAAGTATTCTTGTTGATAGGATACTGACGGCCCTTGTACAGTGCCAGATCCGGATCCAATACATAAGCAAACCGGTTGGTTGTGAGCCAGATCTCGTCATACTCAAACGCATAGTGCTCACTACCGCGGCCCTGATCTACATAGAGCGTTCCCAGTTTGACAGGGACTTCACTGCTCCAATTTTCATATACATAGATTGACTTTCCCATACTCATTCTCCCTTCTTCGGGGCTCTGCGCCTTGTGGGCAATTCCAGGTCCTGCAGCTTTCTGCCAAGCTCATCATCCTTGGCCACCAAGAGCAGATCCTTGTCCATACCATTCAGTGCGTGCAGCACAGCGGCATAACTGCCGATAGCAACGGACGGACTACCTTTTTCGATATTGCTCAAAGTCATACGGCTGATTCCGGCACGCTCAGCAACCAGTTCTGTAGATAAATGCCTTCGCAACCGTGCCAGCCGGATCTGTTCCCCCATCTGATTTAATATCTCTTGTGTCTGTGGTAAAACTACAGTAGATTTCTTACTCATTGTGCACACCTCTCTTAATGTAAGTAATTATACTCCTATATCGTAGTATTGTCAATTTTTATTTACATTATATGCAATAAGCAATCGAGATATACTCCAGAGAACGGATGTTACCCTGCTTGCAATTCCAATGCGCCCCCGGCAGGCATAAAATGCAAGCAACTATTCCAACAAAAATGCCCACTTTCGTGTATGTACGAAAGTGGGCGCAATTTATTAGTCGTCAGAATCATCATCAAAGGAATAATCATTCAATTCATCGAAGTCAAGAAACTCTGCCAGTGTCATATTGAATGCAAGAGCAATCTTGTGGAGAGTCTTTACTCTGGGATTTTTGGTGAGTCCTCTTACAATGTTGTCTAAGGTGGATTGCTTTACATCGCTCATAACAGCAAGTTTGTTAATTGCAATTCCTCTTTCTTTACACAGCTTGCGAATCCTCTTCACATAGATTTCTGAATACTCCATACCTATTCCCTCATTATTATCATTACCCATTTGCGGGTTAATATGATGATAACAGCAGAAACATGGCACTTAACCCGTATTCGGGTTGACTTTCGAAATATTCTCTTTTACAATTAACCCATATATGGGTAATGCGAGGCGGTAGCATGGAGTATAAAAGTTGTTTCTTTATAGGCCATCGAGAGGCTGATGAGAGATTACTCCCCAGACTGGAATTAGAAATTGAACGGCTCATAAGGTCAGAAAATGTTCGCTACTTTTATGTAGGTGGGTATGGGGGATTTGATCAGATTGCGGCCACAGCAGTAAAGCGTGCAAAGAAGAAATATCTGAACATCACACTGATGTTGGTGCTGCCGTATCATCCTGCAGAGCGCCCTATCGAGAAACCGCCCGGTTATGATGGGACCTATTATCCGGAAGGCTTGGAGAAGACACCAAGACCTTTTGCTATTGTAAAAGCAAATCAGCTTATGGTAGATAGCTGTCAATGGCTGGTCTGTTATGTGCGTCATGGTGCCAGTAATTCAAGGAATCTTTTAGAGTACAGCCAGCGTCGTGAAAGGAAAGGGCTTATTCAAATTACTAACATTGCCGAAGGGATGGGTGCAAATCTATGAAAAAGAAATTACTGTGGTGTGCCGGAATTGTTGTGTTGATCATATTGGTTGTTCTGGGTGTTTTGTGTTATATTGAAGTGCGGAATCACCAGACTGATCCTAACTGGGAGCTCGCACAGCAGATCTACAACATGGAAAACGCATTAAAGGAAGTTGATAAAGACTACGAATGCGAATCCATCTCCAAAGTTACCCCATTTTCCTATACTAACTCTGAAGGGAATATCATTACCTATTACTGCTGTCAGACATCCTATATCTCAAACGAGTCTGGGGAGTATACCGGTCTCAATACCGATGCAATTGGTATGGTGATCGACTTTGCGCAAATTCGGAACAGACGGGACTGCAAGGTAAATGAGTATGATGCATTCCAGTGTGAAATGGGCGGGTGTTCCTATCTCTGCTGGACCATTTCGCCTGAAATCAGCTGTGTAATTGAGTATAGCGCAGATGTTACAGGTGAGGCTGCCATTCTGAGTATGGCCGAAAGTGTTCGATTGCCTGCTGGATAATCATTTCTGTGGGGGACACAGGCAAAATCCTTCTTTTACCCAATGTTTTCAAATTGATTGTGGGGATTTCAAAGATATGATACAATAAAGATACCTATGTAATGATTGTGAGGTAGCTTTAAATTTGTCGGGGGAAAAGACAATGAATGATTTTACAATACGTTTGGAAACAGAGAAAGACTACAGAGCAGTTGAAGCATTGACTCGCGATGCCTTTTGGAATGTTTATAAGCCGGGTGCAGACGAACATTATTACGTCCACAGGATGCGTTCTCATCCTGACTTTATTCCTGAGCTGGCCTTTGTGCTGGAAAAGGACGGCGAGATTATCGGAAACATCATGTATACTAAGGCTTGGCTGAAAGACGAAAATGGAGAAAGAAAAGAAATTCTTTCCTTTGGTCCTCTGTGCGTAGCGCCGAAATATCAACGACAGAAACTAGGTAAGCTTCTGATTGAGCATTCTTTTGATGTGGCGCGGAAGATGGGATACGATGTGAACATTAATTTCGGCAATCCGGGTAATTACGCCAGCCGTGGATTTGTCAGCTGTAAAAAAGAATGTCAGCTTCGTGGTAGACGGGAACTTCCCAACAGCGCTTCTCGTTTGTGAATTGATGCCGGGCGCGCTTGACGGCAGAAAGTGGATGTATATTCCCAGTACCGCTGCCGATTGTTGTGAGGACACTGCCGCCGCTGAGGCCTTCGACGCAACCTTTCCGCCGAAGGAAAAGGCCTGGGTGCCGAGCCAGGAGGAGTTCTATATTTACAGTCATTCTTCTGTAGTGAGATAAGCGCAAGTCAGCCGATGAGGTTTCACAAGATTCCTCATCGGCTGTTTGTTAGTTTGCCCTCAATTACGCGGTTTTGGCGGATGTTTATTCCAGTTCAAAAGCACCCGTATAAAGCTGATAGTAAGTTCCCTTTTCGGCAATCAGTTTATCATGATTTCCGCGCTCGATGATGTGTCCGTGGTCAAGCACCATAATCACATCGGAATTTTGAACGGTGGAAAGTCTGTGGGCAATGACAAACACAGTTCTGCCTTTCATCAGCTTATCCATACCATCCTGCACCAATGCTTCGGTACGGGTATCGATGGAGGATGTGGCTTCGTCCAGGATCATGACCGGAGGATCGGAAACAGCAGCACGGGCAATGGAAATTAGCTGTCTCTGACCTTGGGAAAGTCCGCTTCCATCACCCTTGAGTACGGTATTGTATCCCTGGGGAAGCATACGGATAAATCCGTCGGCATTGGCAAGCTTTGCGGCGGCAATGCACTGCTCATCGGTTGCATCCGGATTGCCGTACCGCAGATTCTCCATAACCGTTCCCGTGAACAGGTTTACATCCTGAAGAACAACACCGAGAGAGCGGCGAAGATCCGCTTTTTTAATTTTATTGATATTGATTCCGTCATAGCGTATCTTACCGTCGGCAATATCATAAAAGCGGTTGATGAGGTTTGTAATGGTGGTTTTACCTGCTCCGGTCGCACCTACAAAGGCAATCTTCTGTCCGGGCTCGGCATAAAGGGAAATGTCGTGCAGCACCTGTTTTTCGGGGACATATCCAAAATCCACACTGTCCAGAACCACTCTGCCTTCCAGCTTTGTATAAGTGACCGTTCCGTCGTGATGGGGATGCTTCCATGCCCACATTCCTGTTTTGCCTTCGGATTCACACAGGACACCGTTTTCTTCTTTGGCATGGACAAGGGCCACATAGCCATCATCCGTTTCCGGTTCTTCGTCCATAAACGCAAAGATCCGGGATGCACCGGCAAGTGCAGTGACTATGGAATTAAACTGATTTGAAATCTGAGAAACGGGGTTGGTAAAGTTTCTGGAGAGTGTTAGGAAGGAGGCAATCATACCAAGGGTAAGCACGCCTGTTCCGGTAAGACCGAGGTTGGTGACACCTGCGATTGCCATATACGCACCGAGAAGCGCGATGATAATGTACTGCACATATCCAAGTGCATTCATCATGGGCATCATAGAATGGGCATAACCGTTTGCGTTTGCAGCACTGACTGCCCAAGCTTTGTTTTTCTCACGCAGTTCTTCCTTCGCCTTTTCTTCATGGCAAAACACCTTGATAACCTTTTGCCCGTTTACCATTTCCTCCACATAGCCATTCACATCGGCAAGTGTTTTCTGCTGCATCATGAAAAACACCCCGATTTTACCGGTGATAACCTTCACAATTTGCAGGATCAGGAAGAGCACAACAACTGCAACAAGGGTCAGCCAAACACTGATATAAAGCATGCAAATGAACACCGAAACGATGGTAAATATAGAAGAAACCAGCTGCGCCATGGAAATTGCGATCATCTGACGAAGCGTGTCGGTATCGTTGGTGTAAAGGCTCATAATATCGCCGTGGGTGCGGGTATCAAATGCGCGGATGGGAAGCCGCTGCATTTTTTCAAACATCTCATCACGGATTTTTTTGAGCGTTCCCTGGGCGATGGTAACCATAATGCGGTTATAAAACAAAGTGGAAAGAACACCAATCAGATAGACACCGCCGATGATCAGCAAGACCTGCAAAAGCTCCGTAAACACCGGTGCGGAGGTGCTGAGCAAGGGCACGATATAGTCATCAATGAGGGACTGCAAAAACAGAGAGGACACGGCAGAGGCAATGGAACTGAGCAATATGCAGACAACAACAAAAATCAGCTTTCCTTTGTAATCCTTCATATAAGAAAGCAATCTAAGAAGTGTTTTCAAGTCAAAGTGGGCTTTGGGCGGCATACCCGCAGGCATGTTGCCCATAGGCGGCATTTTTCCTTTCTTATTCATGTTCTTCGCCTCCTTTCTGCTGGGATACATATACTTCCCGGTAAATCGCACAGTTTTGCAAAAGCTCAGCATGTTTACCAACGGCAACGGCCTTACCGTCGTCCAGAACGATGATTTGGTCCGCATGCTGTACCGAGCTGATACGCTGGGCAATGATGATTTTTGTGATGTCAGGAATGTGCTGGGCAAAGGCTTTTTGAATGGAAGCGTCGGTTTTGGTATCCACCGCGCTTGTGGAATCGTCCAAAATCAAAACCTTTGGTTTCTTCAGCAAGGCACGGGCAATGCAAAGACGCTGCTTTTGACCGCCCGATACATTGGTGCCGCCTTGCTCAATATAAGTATCATACTTATTAGGAAATCCCTGAATAAACTCATCTGCGCAGGCAAGTCTGCAAACGTGTTCAATCTCTGCATCTGTTGCGTTTTCGTTTCCCCAACGCAGATTATCCTTAATCGTGCCGGAAAACAGTTCATTCTTTTGCAGCACCATGGCAACAGCATTGCGAAGAACAGTAAGGTCATAGTTCCTGACATCAATGCCGCCCAGCATAAGGCGTCCTCCTGTTACGTCATAAAGGCGAGGAATCAGCTGCACAAGACTTGATTTGGATGAGCCTGTACCGCCGATGATACCGACGGTCTCACCGGAAGCGATAGACAGATTGACATTATCAAGCACTTTTTTATCGGCTTTGGAAGCGTAGACAAAATCAACCCCTTCAAAACAGATAGCTCCGTCTTTTACTGTCATTTCGGGTTGGTCAGGATTTGCTATGTCGGTTTTCTCATCCAATATTTCGGCGATACGGCGTGCAGAAGCCAAAGATATGGTCATCATGGCAAACACCATGGAAAGCGCCATAAGGCTCATGAGGATCTGCATAGCATAAGCAAACATAGCGGTCAGATCACCCGTTGTCATACCCAGTGCGGCGTTGTTTCCGCTGGCAACGATGGCTTTCGCACCAATCCACGAAATGAGAATCATGCACGCGTACATAAAGAACTGCATAATGGGAGAGTTAAAGGCCAGAAGTCTCTCACCCTTGGCAAAATCGTTATAAATATCTTTGGATATTCCCTTGAATTTCTTAATCTCGTAATCTTCCTGGTTGAAGGATTTTACAACACGGATTCCCCGGATGTTTTCCTGCACCACATTGTTCAGCTGGTCATACGTACGGAAAACACGACTGAATACAGGGTGTACGCTTCTGACAATCAGAAGCAGCAGAGCAGCCATCACCGGAATAATCGCAAGAAAAATCCAGGCAATAGAGCTGCTTATGCTGAAAGATACGGCCATGGAGAAAATCAGCATAATCGGGCCCCGGATCGCCATGCGAATCAGCATCTGATAAGAGTTCTGAATGTTGGTAACATCAGTTGTGAGGCGGGTAACAATGGATGCGGTTGAGAACTTATCGATGTTGGAAAAAGCAAAGGTCTGCACGTTATCGTACATGTCCTGCCGGAGATTGGCAGAAAAGCCTACCGAAGTTTTTGCGGCAATATGCGCCGAAAGCACACCTGTAAAAAGTTGAAGCGCGGCGAATATCAATAGTGCAATACCATATTTCCATACGGCGCCCATGTCGCCCAGGTCAATGCCTTTGTCGATGATGTCGGCCATGCAAAGCGGTATCAATATTTCAAATGCCGCCTCCAGTATCGACAAAAAGATTGTCAGAATGGAGCCCTTCTTATGTTCACGCAGACTCCTTGCTAATGTTTTGATCATAGGTTCCTCCTTTTAGTGTAGCGCGCTACACATTGTATCTAAGTAAAAGCCGATGGTGCATCGGCTTACTTATTCCAGATTTTCGTAAATAACAAGCAGCAGTTCTCTGAGTCGCTCCACATCCTCGGTCGAAAGAGAGGCCAACATTTTCCGTTCATTGGCAGAAATATTATTCTCCATATCCACACTGAGTGCTTCCGTTGCCTCCGTCAGCTTGACGATTTTATTTCGTTTATCCTGCTCGTCGATCCAGGTTGTAACATGACCGTTCTGTTCCATCCTTGAAACGATACCCACAACCGTTGGATGCGACACCTCCAGAAACACTTCTATCTCTTTTTGTGTAGCTTGTCCGCCGTTGCTGTGCAAAAAAGCGAATACACGACTTTGCGCCAATGTGAGATTATAATGTTTTAAGTCTGCATCGGCTTTCACTTTTAGCTTGTCGTTTATGCTTTTGATGAGATAACCGATATCTTTTTTCGTCACAATATATACCCCCTTCGCAAAGTGTAGCACGCTACATATCATACTGCATTTATTCGGAAGTGTCAAGGGTTTCCATATGTTTTTATGACTTACCTATCAGAATCATGCCGCTATCTGTATGCTTCATCTGTCCGGTAGTTTTCTTCACAAAAAAGCGCATCAGGATCAAAGATCTTGATGCGCTTTGATGAAGATTGATGCCTGTTAAGTTTCAAAGATGACAAAGGCTACGCTTCGGAGAGAACAGCGATTCCAGCAATAACGCAAATTACCGTGTCCAGAACCAGGATCCTATCATCCAGAAACGTCGGTTGGTATTGTAAAGACCGCGGTTAGTTCAGCACAATTGCCTGCACAGCTTCCACAAGCTCCATAACGGAGGAACGGGTAACCAGGGAAACGGGATCTCCGTCCACAACTGCGAGGCACACAGAACCATCATAGCGGTACAACCGGATCTCTACCGTGGGGAAATTCTCGTTGTCCAGATGGAGCGTCAGACAAATCTCTTCTGCCTTGCTGGGCAGTTCATCAGTAAAGCTGTCAGCACTCAAGGCTTCCAATGCCGTCTGCACATCGCTGATATCCAGTTCTGTCTCGCCGTAGTACCAGATAAGCTCCTGCGCATCTTCTTCGCCTTCCAGCTTGGAGACGATAGAGTGCTCTTCGCCTTCAAGCGTAATATCGATCTGCTTTACAATTTCAAAATCACCCCAGAACAGCGTCTTGTGCCGCAGATCGTCATAGGATGCTGCCTTCAGAATTGCAAAATCGGTATCGTCCATGGTGTAGACAATCTGAGAATCACCGATCCGGACATACTTGGTAACTGCGGTGGCAGTATTGCCTTCTGCAACATTTGCGTCAGAGGCAGCCCGTTCCTCGGGATTTTCGCTGATATGAATTACGCAGGTATCGGATACGGTCTCGTCATCATCATTTGTATAGGTGTAGTTGACGGTGACAGACAGTATCGGATTATCAAAGCCGAAGGTCTTTAATTCGTCTTCAGAGACATTGTAGCTTGCATAGGTCAGCAGATCCAGAGAAGTGATGGTATTCAGGAAAGTCCTGACGGAAGGTGTGTTCAAAGGAATTGTCTTGCCGTCACGCTCAACAAAGTAAATATCATCCTCGGGATTGTAGGTGTTGGTACTGTCGTCAGTTCGGACGATGGTATAGTTCTCTGCGCCTGCAAAGGTGATATCCACAACCTTTTCAAAACCGGGCGTATCATCGTGCAGGATCATAGAAGACAGATTGGAATCCACATAGTCCATAGGATCTTCGCCAACCAGGTACACATTACCGTCGCCAATGTCGATGTAGCGCTGTTCATCCATCTTGCTGAAATCGCCCATCTTGATGTCATAACTGCGCTCAGAGGTTGCCAGATGCAGTGTGCATTCCGGCTCGTCTAAACCGTACTGGGCATAGTCGGTTACATCGGAGATTACAAAGGTGACACCGTATTCCTCGAAATGCTCCAGAATATCCATGACCTTTTCTTCGCTGACCGGAAATGCCTCATCATCTTGGTATTTCCAACCATTGTCCGTCTTATTGAAAGCCAGACTTCCACCGCCGGAATATTCCCAGGAAAGGGACTGCACACTGTCACTTGGGATTTGCAGAATGATCTCGTCACTGGTGCGAATCTGCTCCTGCTCTTCTTCATACCGGGTCAGTGCAAAGGTTGCGATACAGGCCACCACCAAAACGGCAGCCAAAATCAGTACACGCTTATACCGCTTCATTTTGCTTCCTCCTCTTGCTTACGATTACACAAATGCCGATGCCCAAATAGGCAATGGGGAATACGCCGATCATCAACAGCTTCAAGGTAGAGGAAGTCTCTTCGTTGATGGTAAGATAATTGTAATTCAGAGATTTGCTGCGGATAGAAATTGCCTCACGCTCACCCAGAAGGCTGGAAATAGCATTCATAACAAGATCCACATTGGCACCGGAGGAATAGGCGTTGTACATATCGTCCAGGAAGTCCGATGCGGAGAACCAAACAATTTGACCACCGCCATTGGTTTCAATGGACAG
>JAZRLE010000107.1:0-30677 GCA_045646665.1 Faecousia sp.
AGCCATGGCCCTTGGTGATACCGGTGACATCGATCCAGTCGCCGGCTGCGAAGGTGTCAGCCTTAACCACATCGCCGACGTTCATCTCAGCGGTGTTCTCCAGCTTGAACTCCTTCAGGTGCTTCTTAGCCTCAACGCCAGCCTTCTTCAGATGGCCAGCCTCAGGCTTGGTCAGCTTGGACTCCTTGACATCCTCAAAGCCCAGCTGGACGGCTTCGTAGCCGTCGGTCTCGACGGTCTTCTTCTGAGTGACGACGCAGGGACCTGCTTCCACAACGGTAACAGGGATCACCTTGCCGCTCTCATCGAAGATCTGGGTCATGCCCACTTTCTTGCCGATGATTGCTTTTTTCATCTTTGGTTTTCTCCTTTTTTAGGTTATTGGTTGACACTGCATTGGGAACAGTTGCCAACATGACCCGTCGCCCGATGCTATGACAGTGCGGGCAGCGGCGAATCCTTATTATTTAGATAAGGATTACAGCTTTATCTCTATCTCAACGCCAGCGGGGAGATCCAGGCTCATCAGAGCCTCAACGGTCTTCTGGTTGGGGTTGAGGATATCGATCAGTCTCTTATGGGTTCTACGCTCGAACTGCTCACGGCTGTCCTTGTACTTATGAACAGCGCGAAGGATGGTTACGATCTCCTTCTTGGTGGGCAGGGGGATGGGGCCGGAAACAGCTGCGCCGTTACGCTTAGCGGTCTCCACGATCTTTGCTGCGCTGGAATCGATGAGCTGATGGTCGTATGCCTTCAGCCGGATGCGAATCATTTCCTGATTTGCCATTGTTTGTTTTCCTCCTTGAAATTCGTACTCAGTTTGCGTGCTGTCTGGGTACGGTCGAGCTGTTTTGTTCACGCAACCGTGCGTATCACTCTGAGCCAAGAAAAATGGCCGACGCAAGGCCGACCCCTTTTCTGCCGCAGCGATATACGCAGCGTAAAACAGAACAGTTCAGCCGCCCGATGACCGGACATACTCCGCAGAAGTTACCGCTTTTTAGGCGCAATCTCCTGCATCATCGCAGTGCACAAAGCATAGTTTCCCTATGCGTGCCCGATTATGATACCACTAAACCTGCCTGTTGTCAACAACTTTTTTAGAAAAAATCACAAAATTTTCAATAATTTTTCGGTACTTTATCCAATCCAATTTTTCAGCACCGCATAGCCCACAGGAACCAAAAGTGCCGGCAGCATATTGACCGTCTTGATCTTCCGGTCGCCTTCCGAAAGGAAATTGATACCGATGCACATCACCAGTGCATAACCCACCATACAGATGTTACTCAGCAGTTCGCCTACCAGCACATTTTCCAAAAGGCCTGCCAGCAGAGTCATTCCACCTTGATAGAGCAAAATGGGAATTGCCGAAAACAGCACGCCATAACCCAAAGATGCCGCCAGCACCACAGAGGTGATGCCGTCAATAATGCCCTTTGTGATCAAGGTGCTGCTGTCCCCCAGCAAACCGTCGTTGATAGAACCCACGATCGCCATAGCGCCAATGCAGTAGATCATCGTTGCGGTAATAAAACCGGAGGAGAAATTGGACATCTTAAACTTACTTTCGATCCACTTGCAGCCCTTATTCAACCGCTCCTCCAGCTTCAAAAGCTCGCCGATAAAGGTGCCCAGCGCCAAGCTCACCACCAGAATCAGCTCGCCGGAACTGCCGATTGGCAACTCCCCCGCGCCTAAAACCGCGCCGGCAACCTTGACCTTCAGCATAGCCGAAAGCACACCGCAAATACCGATGATAGTCACCGCCAAGCCGGTGGCCTTATGGATGGAAAACTCTATTTCCTTGCTGACCGCCTTTTTAAATACCAAACCGATGGTGCCGCCCAGCAGGATCAGTGCAGCATTGATAAGTGTTCCCATAAGTTTGCTCCTTTGCAAAAATTTGTCTTATTGTAGCACCTTTCCGGCATTCTGTAAAGATGCCGTCATAAAATTGGTTGCTGACATATCCCAAAAGCTTCCCCCATAGAATGTCCCAGGAGGGATGCTCTATGGGGAAGAAAGATTTTTGGATCGCATTGGGTGCGGTTTTTGCGGCAGTGGTGCTGTCGGTGACCCAGTTTTGGGGACTGACCCTGCCCACCGGCGCTTGGGGACTGTCCTTTCAGGCCGAGGGACAACCGCCCACCGGTCCGGCGGAAAGCCGTCAGCTGCAGCGTTACGACGCGGCATATTTGGGTGACACCACCCAAAAGGTCATCTATCTGACCTTTGATTCCGGCTACGAAAACGGCTGCACAGAGAAGATCCTGGATGTACTGAAAAAGCATAACACACCTGCCGCCTTCTTTTTGGTGGGCAACTACATAGAGAAGAATGCCGATCTGGTGCGGCGGATGGTTGATGAAGGGCATATCGTGGGCAACCACACTATGCACCACTTTGATATGAGCAAACTGTCCGACAAGGACGCCTTTGCCAAAGAGCTGCAAGATCTGGAAACCCTGTTCAAGCAGACCACCGGCAAGGAGCTACCCAAATACTATCGCCCACCCCAAGGTATTTACAGTCAGGGGAATCTACAGATGGCGAAGGATTTGGGTTACAAGACCGTCTTTTGGAGTCTTGCCTATGTAGATTGGAACAACGATGCCCAACCCACCCGGGAACAGGCTTTAGAAAAACTTCTGCCCCGGATCCACAACGGCGCGGTGGTACTGCTCCACTCCACTTCTGCCACCAACGCAGAGATCCTCGACGAGCTGCTGACTAAATGGGAAACCGAGGGATATACCTTTGCATCCATTGATCAGCTCTTCAGTCAGGCATAACATATTATATAATGTATAGAATACGGCAGCCGGTTTTCCGGCTGCCGTTTGTTTAACCTTTGTATCTGGGTTGGCAGGTGAGATTCACACCCAGCCGCTTGAATATCTTCTCGTCCACAGCTGAAAGGATCACAGAGGAGTGTACCTCACAACCTCGCAGCTTACCCAGTTGCTCCATCGCCTGTTCCGCTCTGGGGTCTGTGGCGGCACAGATGGACAGTGCAATCAGCACTTCATCGGTATGCAGCCGGGGATTCCGGTTGCCCAAATGGTCTACCTTCAGATGCTGGATAGGATCAATAACCTCCGGCGCGATCAAATGCAGATCGTCATCAATCCCCGCCAAGGTCTTCAGGGCATTCAGCAGCAGCGCCGCCGATGCACCCAACAGACTGGAGGTCTTGCCGGTCACGATCCGTCCGTCCGGCAGTTCCATTGCCGCCGCAGGCAGACCGGTCAATTCCGCCCGCTCCAAGGCAGGCTTTACCACCTTCCGGGCATCCACCGTCACATCCGCTTTTTTCATCAGAAGCTCCAGCTTGAGAATCTGGCTATCCTCCGCCTTGCCCTGCTTCTGATCGCATAGAGCGGTATAGTACCGGCGAACGATCTCCTGCCGGGATGCCTCACGGCATACATCATCGTCTGTGATGCAGCTGCCCACCAAATTGACTCCCATATCCGTGGGAGATTTGTAGGGGCACTCGCCCAAAATCCGCTCAAACATGGTTTTCAGCACCGGGAATGCTTCCACATCCCGGTTATAGTTGACTGTAGTCTGACCATATGCTTCCAGATGGAAGGGATCGATCATATTCACATCGGAAAGGTCGGCAGTTGCTGCTTCATAGGCCAGGTTCACCGGATGGTTCAGAGGCAGATTCCACACAGGGAATGTCTCAAACTTGGCATAACCGGCATTGATGCCCCGCTTATGCTCATGGTAGATCTGACTCATGCAGGTAGCCAGCTTACCGCTGCCGGGACCGGGTGCGGTGACCACTACCAAAGAACGGGTAGTCTCAATAAATTCGTTCTTGCCGTAACCCTCGTCGCTGACAATACGCGCGATGTTATAAGGATAGCCGGGAATATCATAATGGTGATAGACCTTGATATCCATCGCTTCCAAGCGATCAGAAAATGCCTTTGCCATACTCTGACCGGAAAAACGGGTCAGCACCACACTGGACACATACAGACCGAAACCACGGAATACATCGATCAGCCGGATCACATCCCGGTCATAGGTGATGCCCAGATCGCCCCGGATTTTATTCTTTTCGATATCATCGGCATTGATGGCGATGACCATCTCCACTTGATCTTTCAGCTGCAGCAGCATCCGCAGCTTGCTGTCCGGCTGGAATCCGGGCAGAACACGGGATGCGTGGTTATCGTCATACAGCTTGCCACCAAACTCCAGATACAGCTTGCCGCCAAACTGGGCGATCCGCTCCCGGATGTGGGCGGATTGGGTGCGGATATATTTATCGTTATCGTAACCAAACTTCATCTATCTACGCCTCTTTTCCGCATAGTCGAATACTTTATTTATTGTATAAGATAACCGCAAAAATAGCAAGCTATTTTCAAAAAATCGTCCCAATAAAAAGTGGCGTGCCGAAATCAGCACGCCACTTTTTGCATTATACATCAATTTCTGACAGGAGCACTTCTCTGCCGCCTTCTTCCCGGCTGCGAAGTCCCGCAATCACCAGCTTCATCAGCTCCACAGTCTCGGAGAACGGAAACGGCTCTTCCCCGGTACGCAGCCAGTGTACAAACAGGTCCAGCTGCTTCTTGAAGGCATAGTAGCTGTCTGCGCTGTTGAACAAGTGGGCATTGTAGCTGCCCAGCACCATCATGCCCATCGTTGCCATATCATAGCTTTGCACGATATGTACATCGCAGCCGCTCTTGTGCTTGATATGTACCACGGTCTTTTCCTTGGTTCCGGTGTTCCGGGCAGAGAGAAATCCCTCACCCAGCAGCGGATACATCCGTTCCAATGCGTGAATACCGTAGGTCTCGTACTTCTTTGCCATAGGTGAGCAGATGTACTTGATCTGACCCAGCTCATAGCGGTTGGTGTAAAACGGCTCCTGATCCTTCATATAGCGCATACAGGAGGAGCTGATAAACTTTGCGCCCTCTTTGCGCCACCGCAGGAAGGTCTTTAAGTCCTCCTCGGTATTCACCAACGGCTTGTCGATGAACATCGGAATCCCCGCCTCCACAAAGGGGCGGCAGCGGTCCACATGCTCATTGCCATCGTCGGTTGCTACAATCACTGCATCCACCTTGCCGATCATCTCTTCCGGGCGGTCGTAGACCGTAGGGATCTTGGCGGCACGGGCAATGTGCTCCGCCTCTTCCCTGCCTGCATAGCCTGTGCAGCACACACAAGTGATCTTCGCGCCGGGGATACCCAAGGTGTGTTCCGGTTGCTTTTCCAAGTACCGGGGAATCACCGGAAACCCGCAGGTCTCCATCTCTTCCTTATTATAATTGTTGAACATAGCGCTCCAGGAATAGGGATGGCCGTTGCCCTCCGTAAATCCCAGAATGCCGATTTTCAGTTCTTTATCTCCCAAAGGAAACATATTATCAACTCCTACTTCTTCGGTTGGGACAGCACCTGCATAATGGCAGGAATATCCACAAAAGCAAACTCTCGGCGCAGCCGGTCCATTACATCTTCACTAAGAGGGGCTGTAGCAAACTGTTTCAGATTCTCCTGCACCTGCTCCGAGGTATCTGCCCCCAGCACCAGGCTGGTCACACCGGGACAGTCCCGGATAAAGGCGATGGCCAGCTGGGCAAGGGTCATATTTTCATCCCGGGCGATCTGCCGCAGCAGTCGCAGCTTAGGTGCTGCGTGTTCCAGCAGAACGGGGTCAGTCATCGTATCCGGATCCAAGAAAAACAGTCCCTGCAGAAACACGCTGCGAACATAGACCGTGTAGTCCCGCGCCTTCAGCTGATCGATCCAGCCGCCGGCAATGAGCCGCTGGTCAAAAATGCTCATAGGCACCTGGGTCAGGGAGAAGATATCATAGGGCAGCATACCGGCAATGTCCTCGGCAGTGTACACGGATACACCCACCTTGTCGGTATAACCGTGATCGATCAAGGCTTTTACCGCATCTGCACACGCCTTGCCGTGAATGATGGGGTCTTTTGCCCCGTGAAGCATTACAGATGCCAGCTTATTCACACCCAACCGCTCCAAAGATTGCTCCACGGATTCGGTGACGAATTTTTCCAACTCCTTGGGTGTTTCACCCTGCAAAACAGGAACTTTGGTAATAATGGCAGGCTTTTCGCCCTGCCACTGTTTCAGAAACCGACCGATCACCAACTCACTGTCGCCATAAGCACGGGCAGTATCCAACGCAGTAATCCCGCCTTCCAAAGCAGAGCGGAGAATGGAAAAGCTCTTTTCTTCACTGGGCTTGCCGGCTGCATTGGCAATGCCGTAATTCATGCCCAGCTGGACAGTGCCCAGTGTCATAGGTGAAATTTTCTTAATCATATTACACCTCTGCGATATTACGGTCACGAACAGCCTCGTTGATCTCCTTGAAATACTTCCACAGCGCCACTACATCTGCACCGGTACTGATGAATGTGTAGCCCATTTCCACCAGCGCATCAAAGTTACCGGGACCGCCTACCGTGCCGGCGAATTTGCCGTGCTTTCTGGCAACCTTTGCCACCAGCCGACGGGTTTCGTCGATGCGGGGATCTGCACTGTTGGGTGCGCCGATACCCTGAGAGAAATCCGCAGGACCGAAGAAAAGCATATCGATACCCGGCAGAGCAGCAATCTCTTCCAGCTCCGCCAAAGGCTCCGGATCTTCAATCTGTACCACGGTAAAACGCTCCTCATTCGCCTGCTTTATGTAGTCATTGGCATCCACGAGGCAGTAGGCACCGTCGGCATTTCCGCCGTCCAGGGGGCGCCTGCCGATGGGGTGGAATTTGGTGTAATACACGATCTGCTTGGCTTCTTCCAAACTCATCAGATGAGGCACCATCACGCCGGTGGAATCTCCCTCCAACGGACGGACAATATCGCTGTAGCAACCCTTACCGACCCGGGTCAGCACATCCACATCGTAGATCTTTGCCGCGCGGACGGCATCCTCCACATCCTTCATATTGTTGGGTACATGCTCCAAATCGATCCAAATACAGTCAAAACCGCACATAGCGGCGATCTCCGCTGCTCTGGGATCAGACAGGTTCAATTTTGTACAGGTAGCAACCTTGCCATTACGCATTTGCCGCAGTACACGGCTCTTTCTCATATCCATATTGTTACACTCCTCATTTTGCAGAATAACCGCCGTCCAGCGGGATCACAGTACCGGTCAAATAAGCCGATGCATCGGACGCAAGGTAGACAAGCATACCCTTAACATCGTCTTCCACGGCAAGTCGCCCCAAGTAGGTGGCTTTGCAGTAATTTTCAATGAATGCCGGATGCTGATTGTTCAGCAATCCGCCCAGCGCAAGGCAGTTGCAGCGGATACCGTGAGGACCGTATTTACCTGCCAAGAACCGGGTCACATTGTGCATACCGGACTTGTGATAGAAATAGTCCGCCGCGCCCAGGGCGGTCATACCGCCAGCGCCTTCGTACAGGGGCTCATTGGGACCGAGATTGCCCATATAAGAGCCGATGTTGATAATGCTGCCACCGCCGTTTTTTGCCATCTGCTGTGCCAAAGTTTCAGACAGGATGTACATACCGGCGCCGTTGACTCGCAGACTTTCGGCAAAGCCTGCCATAGAGCCGTCAGCAAAGCAACCGCGCAAAGCAGAGTTGTTTACCAAGATGTCCACCTTGCCATACTTTTCCGCCAACCGATCACACAGCGCAAGAATACTCTGCTCATCTGCTTGGTCATAGGCATCGGCATAGACCTGCAAATTCTGCTGACGGAGTTTTTCGGCAAACTGTTCGTTCTTTTCCAAATTCCGGGAGGCAACGATCACCGTCGCCCCCGCCTCTGCCAAGGCCTCCACCATCGGCCGGCCGTAGTTGCCTGCGCCGCCGGTGACAAGCGCCACCTTGCCTGTCAGATCAAACATTTTCATTACATGCATAGGTTAGTCCTCCTTCGGCAATTCCCAGCGGGTGCTGAGAATG
Source organism: Faecousia sp. (assembly GCA_045646665.1). Taxonomy (GTDB): domain Bacteria; phylum Bacillota; class Clostridia; order Oscillospirales; family Oscillospiraceae; genus Faecousia. Next base: position 7,960 of record JAZRLE010000107.1, read on the forward strand.
GAATTGTAGGTATCGCCGGGGTATTTTTGATAGTATACGGTGAGGATACTGCCGTCAGACAGCTCCACCGAAGAGGGGTAACCGCAATCCCAATCGGGAGATTCCGGGCTGACCGCAATTTCTTCAGACCAGGTTTTGCCGCCGTCATAGCTGATCTTTGCACGCTGACCGCAGGGTGTTGTTCTGCGACCGTAGACCATCACCACCGCACCGGAAGAATGGAGCAGGAAGTGGGGCGGTGTACCGCAAATACCGGTGGGTGCAGGCATTTCCCAAGTCTTACCGCCATTGACAGAACGGGTCAAATAGATCGTAATGCCGTCCTCCCCGTGAACGCGAATACCGCCCAAGATCGTACCGTCAGGCAATTCCAACGCGTGGGGCTCGTGCATTTTGGCATAGTCGATGCCTGCCGGTTCTGCAATCACGCCCAGCTTTTGCCAGGTCTTGCCGCCGTCCCGACTTTCTATGGTGCAGATCTGCCCGGTGGGATAGATTTCTTCGTCCTTCCAGCCGAACACCTTGCCCAAATACAAAAGGCTGCCGTCCTTTCTGCGGATGGGTCCGTGGGGCGCAGTGACCGGCACCCGGATACGCTGCCCCCAGGTCTTGCCGCCGTCATTGGACAGCTTTATGTAAGAGCCGTAGGCGTGGTCATCGTCGGAAAGATTTTCCCATTCCTGCCGGGCCGCCTTGGACAGCGGAAAATTCACAGAAGGATTCCGGCTCTCACGACCGGTATAGAACTCTCGAGGATGGGCAAACCAGCTCAGCAGCAACTGCCCGTTTCCCCAGGCCACCAGACCGGCGTCCCGATCGTCCATATAAGTGTCGTTGGCGATGATAGGACCAAGCCAGCTTTCGCCCTGATCCTGGCTGATGTACAAAAAATTTTTACCAAAGGGGCAAACATGGGCCAACCGATGACCGGAAGACACCGCATACACCACACCTTTTTCATCCTTTGCAACCGTCGACCAACCTTGATAGCGAAAAAACCCGTCGGTTGTGCGGCCAACAATACCGTTTTTCATCAAACCGCTCCTTTCACTCGTTTTATTTTGATTATACCACAACGCTAAGAGGCAATTCCATTCATTTTCCCTACCTGTTTTTGTTTCGACTTCCTGTTTTTCAATATTGTAACAAAAAGAATTGACTTTTATTTTCGCGAATTATATACTTAAATTACCACAAATCTAAAACTTTACTTCCGCTTTTTTAAGCAGAGAGGTCAAGCTATGCAATTTGAATTCAATGTGACGCTGGACCGGGCAAACTGCCATATCCGTGCCACCCGGAACTATCTGCTCCCAGGGGAGGTTCTCCCCATTGACCGCCCCCACAAGCATTACTTTATGGAGTTTCATTGCGTGTTTGCCGGGGAGGAGATCATCATATTCCCTTTGGAAAACCGGCAGATCCACTTGACCGCCGGGCAAATCCTTCTGCTGCCCTTAGGTGTCTACCACAAGGTTCTTACCCAAAACACCACAGTGGACCGGCTGTGCTTTAATTTCAGCGCTGAGCCGGTGGGAAAGGAACGCAGTCCCATTGTGGATCTGTTTTTGAACATTACCGAGCCAACCGTATTTGACGACGAGGAAGCCGCCACGCTGGCAGACCAATGCCGGCGGCTATGCGGACAAAACCAAGGTCCTTTACTGGAGCTACGGCAGGGTATGCACTTTATAAACATCGCCCTGAACCTTATGAGCAATGTGCTGGGTGTGCAAGAGACCGCTCATACCACCGATTCTCTGGCTCTGCGGCAACGATGGCTGATTGAAGATTACATCACCCAGCATTATACCGATGACACCGGCATTGAGGGGCTTGCCAAAGCGCTGTATCTTTCTCAGCGACAGACCAGCACCCTTGTGAAGCGGTTTTTGGGTGAGGACTACAAGACCGTGATTATTCGTCGCCGTATGGAGCTGGCGGATATCTATCTGCAGGACCCCCATAAACGGTTGGATGAAATTGCTTATGAGGTAGGCTACCGCTCATACAGCGGTTTTGAGCTGTGCTTTAAGCGGTACTTCGGCATCACGCCCCGACAAAGACGGATGCAACTGAAATAAAAAGAAAGGGCACAATGATTATGGACACATTGCATATCGGTTCCCGCAGAGAGGTCTGCTGGGACGAGACCCTCATTGAAAAATCCGAGGGCGTGGAAATCAAAATGCACAAGCCGGAATACCGGGTCGATGCTCTTGCCTGCGACAAGCCCTGGGAGGGCAATGTCTGTTGCTATTTCTCCCTGATTCACGACGATGACCAGCTGCGACTTTACTACCGGGGTGTCCATGGTGAAGGCACGGTAAACGGCAAGTGGACAGAAGCCGCCGCTAAGGCTATGCACACCACGGTAGTGCGGGATATCCGTGTACGCACCTCGAGTGCCGATTTTATCGGCGGCCAGGTGGTCACCAAGCCTGTTACATTCACAGGTAATAACCTTTCTATGAACTTTGCCACCTCCAGCTTAGGCTCTGTCCGGGTGCGGATTCTGGATACCGACGGTAATCCCATCGACGGCTACGATTCCGGCAACCACTTTGGCGACAGTCTGGACCGCCCGGTAGCTTTTGAGAAGTCCCTTGCAGACCTTTCCGGCAAGCCGGTGCGGCTGGAATTTTCCCTGAAGGACGCGGAGCTGTATTCCTTCCAATTCGCATAAAAACACGGGCGTATCGCGTTTTGCGATACGCCCGCATATTTATTTCATCAGCTTGCAGACCAGTTCTGCATAAGCCACGGGATCAGCCAGCGGAAGATCTGCCATCAGCAGTGCCTGTCCGTGGAGAAGCTTTGCATAGTCTTTTGCCTTCTGGGTGTCACCCACCATAGCGTTTTGCATTGCCTGCACCGCAGGGTGCTCCGGATTCAGCTCCAGGATCCGTGTGGAGGGGAAGGGAATCTCCGGATTGGCCCGGCGCATATACTTCTCCATCTCAAAGCTCATACCGGTACCGGGGGTCACCAGCACGGGGCTGTCACCCAAAGAACCGGACAGCTTGACTTCCTGCACAGCCTCGCCCAAGGTCTCCTTGACGAAGGTCAAAAGACCCTTCATTTCCTCTGCCTTCTCTTCCAGCGCCTTCTTGTCATCCTCGCTCTGCAGACCCAGATCTTCCGTGCCCGCATTGCAGAAAGGCTTTTCAGCGTAGGTCATCATAGACTGGGTCACAAACTCGTCCACCTCGTCGATGCACATCAGCACATCGTAACCCTTATCCGCCAGCAGTTTGACCTGGGGCAATTTGGCAAGACGATCGGTGCTTTCGCCGGTAATGAAGTAGATCTTCTCCTGACCCTCAGCCATGGCATCCACATACTCTTTGAGTGTAACGAGCTTGCCCTGCTTGTGGGAGTAGAACAAAAGCAGATCCTGTGTTGCCTCTTTATGGGCGCCGTAATCCGCCACAACGCCGAACTTCAGCTGCCGACCAAAAGCTGCGAAGAAGGATTCGTAAGTTTCCCGATCATTGTCCAGCATATTTTTCAGTTCGCTCTTGATCTTCTTTTCGATGTTCTTGGCAATGATAGTCAGCTGCCGGTTGTGCTGGAGCATTTCCCGGCTGATGTTCAAAGACAGATCCTGGGAATCCACCACACCCCGGACAAACTGGAAATACTCGGGCACTAAGTCCTCGCAGCTTTCCATAATCATCACACCGGAAGAATACAGCTGCAGACCCCGCTTAAAGTCCTTGGAGTAGAAATCGAAGGGCGCTTTTCCGGGAACATACAATAGTGCCTTATAAGACACCGTACCCTCAGCGCTGGTGTGAATGGTGCGCACAGGCGGCACATAGTCCATAAACCGCTCCAGGTAGAACTGGGCATACTCCTCCTCGGTCACATCCTTCTTGGCTCGCTGCCACAAAGGGATCATAGAGTTGAGGGTGTCCATCTCCTCATAGCTTTCATATTCCGGCTTATCCTCGGTTGCATCCTCCTTCAGCCGGGACTTGCTCACCAGCATACGAATGGGGTAGCGGAGGTAATCGGAATACTTTTTCACCAGCTGACGGATCTCATATTCCTCTAAGAACCGGGAGTACTTGTCATCCTCGGTGTCTTCTTTCAGGGTCATAATCACATCGGTACCGGCAGCATTTCGCTCCGTTTCCTCGATGGTATAGCCATCCGCGCCATCGGATACCCATTTCCACGCGGTGTCCTCACCGTATTTCTTGGAAATGACAGTGACCTTCTGTGCCACCATAAATGCCGCATAAAAACCAACACCGAATTGACCGATAATGTCGATATCCTCATTTTTCTCCATCTGCTGCTTAAAGCCCAAGGAGCCGGACTTGCAGATGGTGCCGAGGTTTTCCTCCATCTCCTCTTTGGTCATACCGATGCCGTTGTCGGACACAGTCAGGGTGCCCGCCTTTTGGTCACGGATAATGGTGATGGCAAAATCCTCCCTGTTGATGCCCACCTTGTCATCAGTAAGGGCAGTATAGGCCAGCTTGTCAATGGCATCGCTGGCATTGGACAGGATCTCCCGCAAAAAAATCTCCTGATGGGTGTAAATGGAATTGATCATCAGGTCCAACAGTCGCTGGGACTCCGCCTTGAATTTCTTTTTTGCCATAGTAAAAATCTCCTTTTTCGATATTCCAACCCTTGCCTCTCCCCTTGGGAGAGGTGGCTGCGATGCAATCGCAGACGGAGAGGGTTTTCTTTTTCGCATACCCTCTCAGTCGCCTGCGGCGACAGCTCTCCCAAAGGGAGAGCCAAGTTTATTTTTAGCACTCTTTTGTTACGAGTGCTAATATCATACCATACTTTCCGGAAAATGCAACCCCTTTGGAAAAAGTTTTTGCAATATTCACATTTGGAAGATTTCCCCTTGATTATTCTGCCATTTCCGCTATAATTATAATGAATATTTATGTGCCTTAGGAGATTTTATAATGATCACAGTCAGTAATTTAGGTATGCAGTTTGGCGGTCAGTGGCTGTTCCAGCATGTGGACCTGCAATTTTTACCCGGCAACTGCTACGGCATCATTGGTGCCAACGGCGCCGGCAAATCCACCTTCCTGCGGCTGCTCACCGGTGAGTTGGACTCCACTTCCGGCAGCATCGCCATCGACCCGGACAAGCGGGTATCCGTGCTGAAGCAGAACCAGAACGCCTACGACGAATACACCGTCATGGACACCGTCATTATGGGCAATCAGCACCTGTATGATGTGATGAAGGAAAAGGATGCCATCTACGAAAAAGAGGACTTTTCCGATGAAGACGGCATCCGCGCCGCGGAATTGGAAGCGGAATTTGCCGAGATGGACGGCTGGGAAGCAGAATCCGATGCATCCCGCCTGCTGCAGGGTCTGGGCATCCCCACCGATCTGCATTATGATATGATGGCAGACACCGACCCCCGTCTGAAAGTGAAGGTGCTGCTGGCGGCTGCCCTCTTTGGTAACCCCGACATCATCATGCTGGACGAGCCTACCAACAACTTAGACATTGAAGCCATCAACTGTCTGGTGGATTTCCTGCTGGAATTCCCCGGAATGGTCATTGCCGTGTCCCACGACCGCCACTTCTTGAACACTGTCTGCACCCACACCGTGGATATTGACTACGGCAAGATCAAGATGTATGTGGGCAACTACGATTTCTGGTACGAATCTTCTCAAATGGTGCAGGCTATGATCCGCAACAAGAACAAAAAGAACCAGGAGAAGATCGAGGAGCTGCAGCTGTTCATTCAGCGGTTCTCCGCCAACAAGAGTAAAGCCAAGCAGGCAACCGCCCGCCGGAAACTGCTGGACAAGCTGACCGTGGAAGAGATGCCCTGTTCCACCCGTCGTTACCCCTTTGTGGGCTTTATGCCGGAACGGGAGCTGGGTAAGGATGTGTTGACTGTCAAGGATGTGTCCGTTACCGTGGACGGTGTCAAGCTGCTGGACAAGGTCTACTTCTCCGTAAACCGCACCGACAAGATCGCCTTTGTGGGTGAAAACGAGCTGGCGCAGACCGCTCTGTTCAAGGTGCTGATGGGCGAACTGGAACCGGACGAGGGAAGCGTCAAGTGGGGTGTGTCCACCATCCGCAGCTACCTGCCCAAGGACAACACCGAGTACTTCGAGGGCAACAAAATGGAGCTGGTGGATTGGCTGCGTCAGTATTCTGCCAAAAAGGACGATGTGTATTTGCGCGGTTTCTTAGGTCGTATGCTCTTCGGTAATGACGATGTATTCAAGCCTGTGGATGTGCTCTCCGGCGGCGAAAAGGTCCGGTGTATGCTCTCGAAAATGATGCTTAGCGGTGCCAATGTGGTGCTGCTGGACCAGCCCACCAACCACTTGGATATGGAATCCATTCAAGCCGTGAACAAGGGTCTGGAAGCTTTCGATGGTGTGGTGCTCCTCGCCTCCCACGACCACGAAATGCTCACCTCCACCTGTAACCGTGTCATTGCCTTCCAGCCCGACGGCACCATCGTAGACCGCTATGGCACCTATGACGATTACCTGGAATGGCTTGCCCAGCAAAAGCAGCAGTAAGTTTACCTTGCCTCCCCCTCCGGGGGAGGTGGCACGCCAAAGGCGTGACGGAGAGGGCCCTCTCAGTCAGCGGCTCGTTCCTCGCACGCTGACAGCTCTCCCAGAGGGAGAGCCAAGGCGCCGCTCAGGATAACATATGTTGAGGAGTAAAACTATGAAGAAAATTTTAGATATCATCACAGAAAAGATGCAGCAGGCATTTACCGATGCCGGTTATGACGCTGCCTTTGGCAGAGTCACCGTTTCCAACCGCCCCGACCTGTGTGAGTACCAGTGCAACGGCGCGCTGTCTGCCGCCAAGCAGTACAAATGCGCCCCCATCGCCATTGCCAACGCAGTGGCAGAAAAGCTGGACAAGAGCGACTTTTCTATGTGCGATGCGGTGATGCCCGGCTTTATTAACCTGAAGCTGTCCGACAGCTTCCTGCAGAATTATCTGGAACAGATGCGCACCGCTCCGGACTTCGGTGTGGAGAAGATCGGCGCAGGGCAAACCATCGTGGTGGACTACGGCGGTGCCAATGTGGCAAAGCCCCTGCACATCGGTCACCTGCGTCCTGCCATCATCGGCGAGGCGCTGAAGCGGCTGCACAAATTCTTAGGCTACAACACCATCGGCGATGTACACTTAGGCGACTGGGGTCTGCAGATGGGTCTGATCATTGCGGAATTGCAGGTGCGTCAGCCGGACCTGCCCTACTTCGATGCCGACTTCACCGGCGACTATCCCGAAACCGCCCCCTTCACTGTGGACGAGTTGGAGGAGATCTATCCCACCGCCTCTGCCAAGAAATCCGACCCGGATTTCTCCCACGCAGCGCACCAAGCAACACTGGAGCTGCAGCAGGGTCGCCGTGGCTACCGGGCGCTGTGGCAGCACATTATGCATGTATCTGTTGCCGATCTGAAGAAGAATTACGACAATCTGGAAGTCTACTTTGAAAAGTGGCTGGGCGAAAGCGATGCCGACCCCTACATCCCCGCCATGGTGGAGGATATGAAGGCACGGGGTATTGCGGTCCAATCCGAGGGTGCATGGGTCATTCCTGTTGCCGAAGAGGGCGACAAGAAAGAGATGCCTCCCTGCATCTTGGTAAAATCCGACGGCTCCTCCATTTATGCCACTACCGATTTGGCAACTATGGTCCAGCGTATGGAAGACTGGGCACCGGGCAAGATGCTCTATGTCACCGACAAGCGGCAAAATCTGCACTTTGAGCAGGTGTTCCGCGCCGCCCGGAAGGCTGGTATCGTCAAGCCGGAAACCGAATTGGAGCACGTTGGCTTTGGCACCATGAACGGCGCCGACGGCAAGCCCTTCAAGACCCGTGACGGCGGTGTTCTCCGTTTGGAACAGCTCATCGCCGATATGACCGATTTTGTCCGCGCCAAGGTAGTGGAAAATCAGATCGTCAGCGCTGACGAAGTGGAAGCAACCACTGCCAAGATCGCCATGGCTGCGCTGAAATACGGCGACCTTTCCAATCAGCCTACCAAGGATTACAACTTCGATATGGAGCGGTTTGCCGCCTTTGAGGGTAACACAGGACCCTATATCCTCTACACCATCGTCCGTATCAAGTCCATCCTCTCCAAGTACGGCACTTATGAAAACCTGCCTATGCAGGTACCCGCCAACATCTATGCAAAGGACTTGATGATCGCCATCACCAAGGCAGCGCCGGCACTGGAAAGCGCGCTGAAGGCATCCTGCCCCAATCTGATCTGCGCCTACATTTATGAGCTGGCAGGCGCCGTCAACAAGTTCTACCACGAAACCCGCATCCTCACCGAGGAGGATAAGCAATTGCAGGCTGGCTATATCAGCTTGATCGCACTGGCAAAGAACATTTTGGAAACCTGCATTGATATCCTGGGTTTCTCCGCCCCGGAGAAAATGTAAAAACAAAACCCGCCACCGACCAAAGTCGGTGGCGGGTTATCGTTTATCCTTCTTCTACGACAATTTCTTTTAAGGTAAGACCGGGGTTGCGCTTGCAGGTGAAGTCAATTGCCCAAAAGCTGCTGAACACCAGCAGATTTCTTCCGCGATAATCCTCCAACAGCTCGGCATCTGAGCCCAGATTCAGATCGGACAGGTCGCCGGGGTAGCTGTCGATCAGGCGGATCTCCTCATAGGGGAGCATCTCCATCCGCAGATCTACACCGTACTCATTTTTCATCCGGTACTGGAACACATCAAACTGCAAGGTACCCACAACGCCCACGATGACCTCCTCCATACCGGAGTTGGGCACCTTGAAGATCTGAATAGCACCCTCCTGGGCAATCTGCTCCGTACCCTTGACGAACTGCTTGCGCTTCATAGAATCCTTGGCAGACACCCGGCAGAAATGCTCCGGGGCAAAGGTGGGGATACCGGAATAGAGGAACTTTTTGCCCGGCACGGTGATGGTATCACCGATGGCAAAAATACCCGGATCGAACACACCGATCACATCGCCGGCATAGGCTTCGTCCACGATCTCCCGTTCCGCTGCCATCAGCTGCTGGGGCTGGGAAAGACGCATCTTCCGACCGCCCTGCATATGATAATACTCCGTATCCCGCTGGAACTTACCGGAGCAGATTCGCATAAAGGCAAGTCTATCCCGGTGGGCCTTGTTCATATTGGCCTGAATTTTGAACACAAAAGCAGAAAAGTCCGGACTGAAGGTATCCACCTCTCCCTGATCGGAGACCCGGGACAGGGGCGGCGGGGTTAGTTTCAAAAAGGCTTCCAAGAACGGCTCGATACCGAAGTTGGTCAGTGCAGAGCCGAAGAACACAGGAGACAGCTGACCGTTCCGCACAGCCTCCATATCCATCTCCCGACCGGCAGACAGAAGCTCCACATCGTCGATCAGCTGCTGATGCTTAGCCTCACTATCCAAAAGCTCGGCGACCTTGCTGTCATACAGGTCAACTGCCATTTTTTCTGCCTTTGCCTTGCCGTTCAGTCCCGAGAAGAACAGCAGCTGGCTCTTTTCCCGGTCATACACGCCTTGGAAATCCTTACCGCAGCCGATGGGCCAGTTCATAGCATAGGTCTCAATGCCCAGCTCCCGTTCCACCTCGTCCAGCAGGTCAAAGGGATCCTGTGTCTCCCGGTCCATTTTGTTGATAAAGGTGAAAATGGGAATGTGCCGCATGGCGCAGACCTTAAAGAGCTTTCTCGTCTGGGGCTCCACACCCTTGGCGCCGTCAATGACCATCACCGCAGAGTCTGCCGCCATCAGTGTCCGGTAGGTATCCTCAGAGAAGTCCTGGTGACCGGGGGTGTCCAGAATGTTAATACAGAAACCGCCGTACTGGAACTGCATCACAGAAGAGGTCACGGAGATACCTCTCTGCTTTTCGATCTCCATCCAGTCGGAAGTGGCGGCACGGGAGTTCTTCTTGCCCTTAACCACACCTGCCTGGGCAATGGCACCGCCGTAGAGCAGGAATTTTTCTGTTAAGGTGGTTTTACCGGCGTCGGGGTGGGAGATGATGGCAAATGTTCGGCGACGGCTGATTTCTTCTTTCAAAGTTGACATAACTTTTCTCCTGTGGTTATTCACAAAATGTAGGGGCGGCCGATTCTTGGCTCTCCCTTTGGGAGAGCTGGCACGGCATTTGCCGTGACTGAGAGGGTGATGCAAAAATCGAAACCCTCTCCGTCTTCGCCTGCGGCGAATCCACCTCCCCCAAAGGGGGAGGCAAGTGAGTGTGTATATTTTTGTTAGTTTACCACAAATTCCCACATATTACAAGAGGGACTGGAAAAACCGACAAAAATATGCTATGCTAACCAAAAGGAGGTGCCGGTATGCGATTTGCTAAAATCTATGTAGAAATATCCAACCTGTGCAATTTAAGCTGTGCCTTCTGCCCCGGCACCCGGCGAACTCCCCGCCGGATGACCCCGGAGGAATTTGCCATCCTCGCTCCCAAGTTGCGCCCCTACACGGACTATCTGTATTTTCACCTGATGGGCGAACCCCTGTGCCACCCCCAACTGGAAGCATTTTTGAAAATCGCCGGGGCGCATGGCTTCCGGGTGATCCTCACCACCAACGGCACACTTCTTGCCCGACAGCAGGCACTGCTCCTTAACTCCCCTGCTCTGCACAAAATCAACATCTCCCTCCACGCTTTTGAAGCCAATGACCTTTCCGTACCCTTTGACCGTTACCTCGCCGATTGTTTTGCCTTCGGACAAGCGGCAAAAGGCGAGAAGCTGGTAGTCTACCGGCTTTGGAATCACGGCGGCGCCGATGCAAAAAACCAGGAGATTTTGGAAAAAATGCACAGCGCGTTCCCCGGGCAATGGGTAGCGGAAAAACGGAGCACCCGGCTGGCAGACCGCACCTATTTAGAGTACGGGGATAAATTTGACTGGCCGGATTTGCAGGCAGCCGAAGGCAGCAGCCGTGTATTTTGCTACGGGCTGCGGGATCAGCTGGGTGTGCTGTGTGACGGCACGGTGGTTCCCTGCTGCTTAGACCACGAAGGCGATTTGGCGCTGGGCAACCTGTTCCGGCAAAAGATGGAAGAAATTCTCCAATCCTCCAGAGCCAAAGCCATTTACGACGGCTTTTCCCGGAAAGAAGCCGCCGAACCCCTCTGCCGTCGCTGCGGCTACGCGCGAAGATTCCAATAAAAAAGAGAGACCAAGGGCGGTGCACCATAGTGATGAATCGGTTTTGAACGGTCCCTTTCCTCCAATACTGCACAAAAAATTCCCGAAATGCGTCAGCATTCCGGGAATTTTGTTGTTTGTCTTGAAGAAAAGTTTCCACTTCAAAACTGTAAAGCACCTATAAAAGGCGGAGATTTCTGTCAGCCAAGATAAAAAACGCAGAAATACTTTGTGTATTTCGAGGCTTTTTACCGCAGGATGGCGGGAATAAACGCCTTTTAGAGGCGATTTATCACTGTGGCGCACCGCCCAAGCGGTCTCTCTTTTTTGTAGGTTTTGCTTAATTGGCGTACTTTTCGTTATAGGACTGAACCCAGGCTTCATGCCGGGATGCAATCAGAGGCATTGCAGATGCCGCAGGCAGCTTGCCGGCTTCTTCGGTACTGGAACCGCTATCATCATTGAATACATAACCGGTATAGTGCAGGTCAGCACCCAGAACATAGTCCTGCATCTTCTGGTACAGCTCCTGATCCCACTCAGTCAGCTCATTAAAAGCTGCCTGACGGGTTGCAACTTCTTCCGCGAAGCGCACTTTCCAGTCATGTGCATACTTGGAAGCGCCGCGGATACCCTCGTAGTTACACTTGTAAAGACCCAAAGAATAGTCGGAGATGTAACGCATACCCACACGCAGGGTGTAGTTCAGCAGGGACAGGGTTGCCTCAGGCTCGTCGCAGGAGGTCAGAATGGAAGAGAAAACGGGGGTATGGTGATAGTAGGTGAAGGAATCATTGCTGTATCTGGGAACGGGAACGACCTCAATAATATCACCGTTGGCCAGATTGCGGTGCAGGTGGGCAAAGTTATACCATTCCGCATCACCAAAAGAGGTAGCAGGACGGGGAGAGGTTGCGAGATAGGCGGTCTTGTACTCGCCGGAGGCCTTGGTCTCGTTGACAGCCTTGTAGTACAGATCCAAATACCGCATATACTCCTCAGACTCCCGCATGGTGCTGGTCAGCTTGCCGCTGTCCTCCATCACAAGGGAGTAGGGAGGTGCCGTCAGCCAGAAAATGGTGCCGGAGCCGTACAGGTCAATGACACCGTCGCCGTCGATATCTCTGGTGATCTCAGTGATGGCCTTCTCATAAGTATCCCAGTTCCAGTTGTCTTCCATGAAGTACTCACCGGGGGACTTGACACCGTACTTTTCAAACTGGGTCTTGTTGTAGTAGCACAGGGTACCGCCGGACCAGGGAGACTGTACACCGTGGGACTCACCCTTGAATTTCAGCATATCCAGATAGTATGCACCGGTGGTTCTTGCCAACTCATCATACTCTTCCTGGGTAAATGCTCTGGTAATACCGGTCATGGCAGGCAGGGGGAACTTGTTGCAGTACAAAAGCAGGTCGGGCTTGCCGCCGGCATTGATGTCGGACAGGATGACGCTCTGGTCATAGCCGCCAACATACTCAACTTCAACCTTGTTCAGCGTTGCCCACTCGTCAACAGCAGCACGAACCATCCAGATAAAGGACAGCCAGTCAGCGTTGTCAATGTCCTCATATTCCTCGGAGTCATAGCCGTAGATCTGGATCTTCTTGCCGGCGAACTTGTCGGGGTTGATCAGGTCATCATTATTAAGGATTTCCTTGTTAACACTGGCGATACCCGTGCCGGTGTCTAATTCATCAACATTGAAATTACCGGTGTTCTCCACATGAATGTAGGTCCATTCGGTATCTTCGTTGTTGTTCGCTGCAACGCCGGTACCGGTGCCATCGTTGTCAGCAGGCTTCTTGCAGGCAGTCAGGCTAAGCAGCATACAAAAAACCAACAACAAAGCAAACAGTTTCTTCATATAATTTCCCTCTTTCCTGTTTATTGGCAGATATCTCTACATTTATATTATAACAACTTCCTTATGTGTTTGCAACCTATACTCCTATTCTATTTTATATGCTTTTATATACTTTTTATCAATTTATATCTATTTTTCTGGATTTTTCCATCCATTTACTTGCTTATCAAAAAAGAGCGACCGTACGGTCGCTCTTTTTTGATAAGTATACTTATTTTGCGTACTTTTCGTTGTAGACCTGCATCCAGGCTTCCTCACGGGCAGCAACCAGCGGAATGGAAGAAGCGGGGGGCAGCTTGCTGGTCTCGTTGTTGAAGACACCGTTACCGCCGTTATCGTCAGCATCAGGATAATACATTGTAATATAATGCTGATCGGCATTCAGAACATAGTCCTGCATCTTCTGATACAGCTCCTGATCCCAATCGGTCAGAGAGTTGAAGGCTTTCTCACGGTTTGCAACTTCTTCCGCGAAGCGCACTTTCCAGTCATGTGCATACTTGGAAGCGCCGCGGATGCCTTCATAGTTACACTTATAAAGACCCAGAGAGTAGTCGGAGATATAACGCATACCCACACGCATAGTGTAGTTAATCAGAGACAGGGTTGCCTCAGGCTCATCGCAGGAGGTCATAATGGAAGAGAATACGGGGGTATGACCATAGTAGCTTTCGGAATCGTTCTTATATTTCGGTACGGGGACAACTCTGATGGTATCGCCATTGGCCAGTTCGCGGTGCAGATGGGCAAAGTTATACCACTCAGCATCGCCGGTGGAGGTAGCAGGACGGGGAGAAGTAGCGATGTAGCAGGTGTTGTAATCACCGGAAGCCTTAGTCTCCTGACATGCCTTGTAGAAGATCTCACAGAAACGCTGATATTCCTCGGATTCGCGAATAAGAGAAACCAGCTTGCCATTTTCGTCCAATTTGCGGACATAGATATCGGGCATTGTCACAAAAACGGTACCGGAACCGTACAGGTCGACGACGCCGTCGCCATCGATATCTCTGGTAATCTCAGTGATAGCCTTCTCATAAGTATCCCAGTTCCAGTTGTCTTCCATGAAGTACTCGCCGGGGGACTTGACACCGTACTTTTCATACTGGGTAGCATTATAATAACAAAGAGCGCCGCCGGACCAAGGGGACTGCACACCGTAGCTTTCGCCCTTGTAGTTCAGCATATCCAAATAGTAAGCGCCGGTGGTCTTTTTCAGTTCGTCATACTCTTCCTGGGTAAAGGCTCTGGCGATGCCGGTCACAGCAGGCAGTGGGAACTTGTCGCAGTACAAAAGCAGGTCGGGCTTGCCGCCGGCGTTGATGTCGGACAGGATGACGCTCTGGTCATAGCCGCCAACATACTCAACTTCAACCTGGTTCAGCGTTGCCCACTCATCAACAGCAGCACGAACCATCCAGATAAAGGACAGCCAGTCAGCGTTGTCAATGTCCTCATACATTTCGCCATCATAGCCGTAGATCTGGATCTTCTTGCCGGCGAACTTCTCGGGGTTGATCAGGTCGTCGTTGTTGAGTATCTCCTTGTTAACGCCGGCAATGCCCGTGCCGGTGTCCAGTTCTTCCAGTTGGAAGTTACCGGTGTTCTCCACATGAATGTAGGTCCATTCGGTATCTTCGTTGTTAGCTGCAGCGCCGGTACCCGTGCCTTCGTTGTCAGCAGGCTTCTTGCAGGCAGTCAGGCTAAGCAGCATACACAAAACCAATAGCAAAGCAAACAGTTTCTTCATATAATTTCCCTCTTTCCTGTTTATTTACAGATCTCTCTGCGAATTTATTATACCAAACCCACACATAGCATACAAGTAATCCAATTATCCAATTTACGAATGATGTGTATTGTTTTTGTGCTAAAACCCGGTCAAAGCAGCCGAAAACAGATGTTTACAGGCACAAAAACCCCGGCTGCAAAGCAGCCGGGGCAAATGTTAGGTTGTATGGGTTTGCAACAATCAAACCGCAGAGAAATTACTTGGCGTACTTTTCGTTGTAGACCTGCATCCAGGCTTCCTCACGGGCAGCAACCAGCGGAATGGAAGAAGCGGGGGGCAGCTTATGGGTCTCGTTGTTGAAGATGCCATTGCCGTCCTGATCGGGATACTCCATGTCAACATAGTGTCTGTCAGCATTGAGAACCTCATACTGCATCTTCTCATACAGTTCCTGATCCCACTCGGTCAGTGTCTCAAACTCTGCCTTGCGGTCAGCAACGATCTCTGCAAAGTTCTGCTTCCAGCCATGGGAGTATTTGGAGGCACCGCGGATGCCTTCGTAGTTACACTTATACAGACCCAGGGAGAAGTCGGAGATGTAACGCATACCAACACGCATGACATAATTGATCATGGACAGAGCCGCCTCGGACTCGTCGCAGGAGGTCATAATGGATGAGTAAACAGTGGTATGACCGTAGTAGCTCTCGCCGCCGTTCTTAAATGTGGGCAGAGGAACGACCTCAATGATGTCGCCGTTAGGCAGATTGCGGTGCAGATGCTCGAAGTTATACCATTCTGCATCACCGAAGGAGGTGGCAGGACGGGGAGAAGTAGCGATGTAGCAGTCATTGTATTTGCCGTAAGCCTTGGTCTCCTGCGCTGCCTTGTAGAAGATCTCACAGAAGCGCTGATATTCATCAGAACCACGAATCAAGGAAACCAGCTTGCCGTCATTGTTCAGTTCGCGGACATAGATGTGGGGAATCAGCCAGAAGGTAGTACCGGAACCGTACAGATCAATGACACCGTCACCGTCGATATCCTTGGTGATCTCGGTGATTGCCTTCTCGTAGGTATCCCAGTTCCAGTTGTCTTCCATGAAGTACTCACCGGGAGATTTCACACCGTACTTTTCAAACTGGGTCTTGTTGTAGTAGCACAGAGTACCGCCGGACCAGGGTGCCTGCACACCGTAGGACTCGCCCTTGTAGTTCAGCATATCCAAGTAGTACTTACCGGTGGTTCTTGCCAGCTGATCATACTCTTCCTGGGTATATGCTCTGATAATGCCGGTCAGTGCAGGCAGGGGGAACACTCTGCCGTACAGCAGCACATCGGGCTTACCGCCGGCGTTGATGTCAGACAGGATGACGCTCTGGTCATAACCGCCCAAAAACTCAACTTCCACATTGTTCAGGGTTGCCCACTCGTCAACAGCCGCATAAACCATCCAGTTGAAGCTGCCCTTTCCCATAGCATCCAAATCTTCAAAAGTAGTGGAGCCAAAGCCGTAGATCTGGAGCTTCTTACCGGCAAATTTTTCCGGCTGAATCAAATCGTCGTTGTTGAGGATCTCGGTACTAACGGCATTCATACCCGTACCGGTGACCAGTTCCTCTTTCTGGAAGTTACCGGTGTTCTCCACATGGATGTAGGTCCATTCGGTATCTTCGTTGTTAGCTGCAGCGCCTGTACCATCGGTGTTTCCGGCAGGCTTCTTACAAGCCGACAAGCTAAACAGCATACACAAAACCAGCAGAAATACAAGAATCTTTTTCATACAAATTCATCCTTTCTGATTTTTACAGATATCTCTGCACATGTATTATAACAAGAACCCCCCTTTCACGCAAGGCTTCCGATTATTTATTTATACCAAAATCGTCCACATCGTGTCATTGCTGTACAATAATTTCTTTCGTGACTGTCAAAAACCGATCAATATCCTCCGGGCTGTGGCAATGCAAAGGCGACACCCGGACAGCACCGCAAGACCCCAGTGCCTCCACGATCCGCTTGGCATACATGCTGCGATTGCTGCGGTCACACACAATGACGCCCCGCTTTTCATATTCCACGACTGCATCGGACACATCCAAGCCGTCCATTTCCATGGCGACGATCAGATCCCGGCGGCTGAGCTCTCCCCCGTCCGCCAGCACCCGAATACCGGGGATATGCCGCAGACCGGGATTTTCTTCCGTACCCTCCAGCAGCCGGTGCAAAAGCGCCCGTTCCTGCAGATGGATCCGCCGCATGCCCTCCCTGTATATAGCTTTGCGGTCTGTTTCTTGGGTGAATCGGCTGCCGATTTCGCACACATAGTCAATCACCGCCAGCATTGCCGCAAAATTTCCCGGTGTAGGCGTTCCCAAGGCGAACACCTCTTGTGCCTTGCCCAGCAGCTTTCTATGGGGCAGCTGCGCCATTCTCTCGGAGACCCATCCGAATCCGCAACCCCGAACACCAAAAAACTTATAAGGGGCAAAATTCATACCATCCACTTGCAGCGCTTCCACATCCAGCACATCGTGGGGTGCGTGCTGCACAGCATCACACAAAATATATAAATCCTTCTTTTTCTGCCTTGCCTTGGAGACAATGGCAGGGATATCCATAATGGCACCGGAAACATTGGATGCCGACATCACGCTGAGCAGGCAGGTGTTCTCGTCCACCAGCTTAGCTGCCTCCTCCGGGTCGATGGCACCGGTAACGGGATCGGCAGGGATCACCCGCAGCTCCTTGCCGGTCTTTTGGCAGTAATAGGCAACCGCATCAAAGGCCGAAGGGTGCTCCAGCGTAGATACCACCGCATTATCACCGGGGACATTCTCCATAATCAGCTCCACCATATGAAACATGGTCTGAGATGCCGTCAGCTCCGTCATCAGCGCGCCCCGGTCTGTGCCGAACACACAGTTTAGAATCTGCCTTGTGCCGTTTTGCACCAACTCGTTTAACCCCTTTGCCGCCCGGTGATTTCGCTCCGGGCAGTCCGGCAGGGACTCTATCTCCGCCTTTGCCGCCACAGCGGACTTCAATCGCAGAGAGCCGCCGGAATTATCAAAAAACAGCCGCTCTCCCCCGTCCGGGTCGGCATCTGCATAGCAAAAGTGATCCTTCAGTTCTTTTTGAAATGCCCCATCAAACAGCAAACCCTTGGGATATTCCATACTTATACCTCCTCGGGGATCAGATCCCCCAATTTCATATAGCGGATGGCATCCTTGCCCCGCACCTTGGGATTTCCGTTTTGGTACTCCAGCGCCAGCTCACTGGTGCTGTAAGCCAGATACAGGTCGTTCATAATATCCGCAAGGCAGATATTTACCATACCGCACTTGCTGTACATATCCGCCACCACCAAATTCTTGTTGCCGTCGGGATTTTCTCCGTAGTACAGCCGGACAGAGGTGCGTCCCTGCTGAATTTCCGGGCGGTGCTTGGTGTCGGGGTTAAAGTAGTTGCAGGCGGTGAGGATATGTCCGTTGTACACCAGCATCCGGGGCCGGCATTGAATACTGCCCTTGTAGGCAACCGGCTCGCTCCAAGTCTTGCCGCCATCGTCGGAGCTGACGAACTGAATGCAGTCCTCCGCCAAATTGGTTCTGTAAATGGCATAGATCTTACCGTTTAAGAACCGGTACTCAAATTCGTACTGGGCAGGCTTGGGATATACCGCAAAAAATTCTATGGTTGCGCCGTGATCGGCGGAGCGGAACAGGGGCACCTCTGACAGAAAGCTCACCGTTGCGCCGTAGGTGTAGCCGTCCTCCCCGGTAAAATAGGTGCAATGCCCCATCTGTTCGGTGTTCACGCAAATATGGTTATGACACCCCTGCGCCTCCAGATACCGGAATTTAGCGGACAGATTATATGGCTCCAGTGTACCGTCCGGGTGCTTGATCTGCACTGCTTGCTCTTGGGTGAGTTCGCCGCTGAGGAAATCAAAATCCTTAAAACAGAAAACATGATCACCGGCAGATGTGCTGTGCTTTTCATAAAACACCCGGACACAGCCATTGCCCAGGCTTAAAATATTCGGCACATATACAGCCTCGCCCTCTGCGACAGTTATAAATCGGATATTGGTTGGCTGAGATGCCGGGAAATAAGACAGGGCGATCTTGCCCCGGGATTCGCCGTAATTGCCTTGAAAGCCCGGCATGTAGGCGCAAAACATAATGCCGTACTTTTTGTCAAAGGCAAGGGCTGCGCCGTCCGCGCTGGTTTGGGTCAAACCGTCATTGATCTGCACCGACAGCTCCGGTCTCCACTCAAAATTTTTAGCTATCTCCATAAGCCATCTCCCTCATTGTTTTTCTTTTATTGTAACACTATATTTTGCTATGTTAATTCTATTTTCAGCAAAATAGATTGCATTTTCGGCAAATTTATGGTATGCTGTTTTTATGGAACATTTTGATTATAAAACCGAATATAACGATATCACCTTTCAGCTGTGCAACACCGCCCGCATTGAAGAACGGGAAATCCACAATTATCACGAGCTGCTGTTTTTTCTTGACGGAGAGGCAGACTGTCTGACCGCCGACAGCAGCCATTCTCTGCGGCCGGGTTGCCTGCTTTTGATTCCCCGAGGCACCTATCATTTCCTGCGATTTCCCAAAGAGCAGGGCTTTATGCGGCTGAAAATCGGATTTCCCCAAACCATTCTCGCCGGAACCCCGCTGGAATCCCGGATATGCCGCTTTCAGCTGATGAGCCAGCCGGGTCAAGCCGTTTTAGAGCTGCTGCAAAAGCTATGCCGGTTACTGCGCCAGCCGGATACGGCATATACGCGCTTTCACGCATATGCTGCATTTATGCTTGCGCTGACAGAGCTGTGCGCCGCCCCCGCCCCCAAGCTGCCCGGCAGCAAACAGCCTTTGTCCCAAGTGATGGACTACATCAACAGTCATCTTTCTCAAAATCTCACCGCAGAGTATTTGTCCGCTACCCTGAATTTGTCTGCCTCTACCCTTACCCACCGTTTCAAGCAAGTCTACGGCATTTCTCTGCACCGATATATCACCCAAAGGCGAATGTTTCACGCCCAATCTCTCATAGATGCCGGACATCTGCCCACCAAAATCTTCTCTACCTGCGGTTATGGGGATTACTCCTCCTTTTACAGAGCCTATGTGGACTACTTCGGACATCCTCCCTCTGCAAAATAAAAAAGGAACGACTCTCAGGTCGTTCCTTTTTTTGTTTACAGTTTTTTCTCCTCTTTGAGGGTATTGCGCAAGGTTTGATAATCCAAATATACCGGGGT
The DNA here is from genome assembly GCA_045646665.1 of Faecousia sp. GTDB lineage: Bacteria > Bacillota > Clostridia > Oscillospirales > Oscillospiraceae > Faecousia. The sequence goes on from JAZRLE010000107.1 coordinate 28,009, forward strand.
CTTTTTCCACTTTTTGCTGCCTCTGATCCACAACACAATGAACAGCGCCGCAGCCACCGTGCTGACAGCCACCACCACCCAGCACACCATTACCAACGGCAGGGGATGGCATTTCACAGCAGTGCCCGCACCGATGCCGTTCATAGCAGCGGAGTTTGCCAGCGCATAGAGATTGTAGTGACAAGCCTGCCGCATGGAAGACACGATCACCGGGTCATTTTCATAGGCTGCCAGTTCTTTTTTGCCGTCGGTCTCAGCTACACCAAAGACCGTGACACCGGACAAAATATTCTCCGGTGTGGGAATCTGCTGTGCCAGCACCATACCCTTGCCGCCCCATTCTTTCCGCAGCAATTCCGCAAGCATACCCTCATCAGACATCACACCCGTGGTGGGATTTTCCTCCACAGCATATTGCAGCGCCCGGAAATACTGCTCCCGGAGGGTCTGCTCGTCGGCAGCCGGCATTTCTTCTGCCTTCAGCACCGCGTTGACACCCCCGTTGCGCAGACCCTGCACTTGGGCGGCGCGCATTTTACCGGTCAGGAAGCTGTCCTCAAAACCGTCTCCGAAACAATACAATACCGTTTTCTTCTGCGCAACGGCAGTATCTCTTGCCATCAAACCTGCTTGGTACATCAGTTCCGTATCAAAGGTAGCTGCCAGAAGTGCCTGCGTTGCGGGGTAGGCATATTCCCCGTGACGGGCGCCGGGCGCCTGCACCGAGGCAACGGGCATCGTCCAGCTGTATCCATCTCCAACGATCTTCACCATATCGTCAAAGGTCAGCTGATCCAGAAGCGTCTGCCACTTGGGATCGTCAAAAGCAAGACCGATCACATCATAAAGCTTCAGTCCGTTTTTCGCGCCTACCGTAGGCATGGGAACACTGGCATGATCGCCGGGGCTGTACTGGGCAGCCTCCTGCTTCCCGCTGACAGGCACATTTGCCAAGGTGCCCTCCCAGTCCTGCCGGGAAATCCGCGCCTGTTCATACACAGGCAGCCGGTTCATAACCGCCGCACCGCCGGTGGCGGTGGCATAGGTCTTACTGTCCAACGCATTCTGTGTCCATTTGTAGGTCAGCGCCACATCACCGTCAGCATCCATGCGACCTTCGGTGCTTTCCACCGTGTAACCCTTGGCGGCAAGGATATTGTTGGTGGCATTGTGGGCATCGGAGGCAACCGTCAAATAGTAGTCACCCGCATCCAGAATATAAGTGCCGGCACCCTTGGCATCATAGGATGCCAAATCCCCCTTGTCCACATACACCGTAACCGTTTCGCTGCTGCCCGGCGCCAGCTCTGCCGTCTTGGCAAAGCCTGCCAGCTGCACCGCCGGTTTTTCCACTCCATTCTGTCTGTCGTAGTCCGTATAAGGGGATTGGGCATAGACCTGCACGGTCTTTCTGCCTGCCACGCTGCCTGTATTGGTCACGGTCACAGTAAGGGCAAACCGGTCGGTCTGTAAATCGTAGGCAACCGCCATATCGCTGTAAGAGAAAGTGGTATATCCCAAGCCGAAGCCAAAGGGATAGGCAACCGCACTACCATAGGCAAACCCGCCGGTCTTTTCCGTGCCCATTGCAAAGTCCTCATAACGGGTCTCGTAATATTTATAGCCGGTGTAAATGCTTCCGGCAGGGCTCTCGCTGCCTGCAAAATACCAGGTGGCAGGCAGGGAGCCGGCAGGATTGGCGCCCAACAGAACCTTTGCCACCGCATCACCCTCGGCACCACCGCACCACAAAAGCGCGTCGATCCCATACCCACTGAGAAGCTCCGTCGGCACAGCTGTCTGCGCGTTCAAAATCACGATGAATGTTTTTACCTCGCCGGAGCTTTTCTTGTCCGCATAGGTCTGCAGCAACGCCTTGTCTGTGGCATCATATATACCCAACACCACCGTATCGGCAGATTCATCTGTCAAAAAGCCGCTTTGTATCATTGCATCACGCCAGGATTTGTCGTGATGGCAGCGCACCGCCGTGCCGGGCTGCAGCGGCAGGGCATTATTTTCATTTTTCAGCAGTACCATACCCGCAAGCTGTGTCTGCAGAAGGGCATCGGCTTTCAAGTCCTCACCGGGGAAATAATTTGCCGTGCTATCCGGCTTTTTTAACCGCCAAAAGTCACTGTCCAGGAATATGGCTGCGCCATTGTCCACCCTCTGCAAAGCAATACCCACCGGCGCAAAAGCCAATGCGATCACCAAGGAAATAATGGCAGCGACCTGAAAACCGGTCACAATTTTCCGTTTGGCTTGTCTATTCAATCGCTTCAAGCGCTTTAATTCCAACTCCCGCTCAACCATAGTGCATCCTCTTTCTGTTTCATTCTAAGAAAATTGTACTATACCCACCGCCCAAAATCAAGGACAATCTCCCCCCGCAGCAGTGCGTTCAGCCCGCATTTTTTACCTGCAGAACAAAATTTTTATCTTTTTTCCGTATATTTGAAAAAACAGTTGCAAAAATAAAACTACCGTGCTATAATACCCCGTGTGTCCTTCGCCCGACACCGTATATTGGGATGTCGCCAAGCGGTAAGGCACCAGACTTTGACTCTGGCATTCGTAGGTTCGAATCCTGCCATCCCAGCCAATTTTATACGGTTCGCTAGCTCAGTTGGTAGAGCAACGCCCTTTTAAGGCGTGGGTCCAGGGTT
>JAZRLE010000108.1:0-49999 GCA_045646665.1 Faecousia sp.
CCCTGTCCCACTTGGCCATCCATATCGTAGCGGGGGTTGTTTTGGTATTATTCCCACTGCTCGGCATCCACCGCACCCACATACCCTAAGATGTGGGCGGCATATTTGGTGTCATACTCCCGGACGGTTGAGGCTTCGACCTTCATACCGGGGATGTTCAGCTCCACGATGGCGGAAAGCTCCTGATCGTTGGCATCGGCAATGAACACAAAGGTGGGCAGGCTTCCCACGCATTTGCGCAGGGTCATTTCGTACAGGATGCCGATGACCTTCCGTGCTTCATCGTCCGTCCATTCTGCCGGGATATCATACTTATCCCGGAGCTTTTGCACCAAAAGGGGTGCAGTGATATCCGAATCCAAACCGCCCATATATTGCAGGAAGGTTTGGAAATGGTTCTGCCAGGTGGCATTCTGCTGATCGAGGGTATAGGTGAAGGGTCGCTCCTGAGAAATGGGGAAGTGCTCGTCGTATTCGATTTTGGCTTCCTCGCAACGCTTGACCAGCCGCAGGAGGTTTTGGTTGGTGCCGCTGGCATTGAGCAGCACATAGTGGTTGATGATCAGATCGTAGCTTGCCCGGTTACTGACCAAAAGGTTACCGTTTTTGTCCAAAATATCACCACGGGCGGCCTTGACTCGGGTCAGGGTGGTGAAGGTTGCTTGGTTATTGGTGCTGCCGCCGGTTTCGATGATCTGCAGGTCATAGAGCTTAAAGGCGAAAAAGCCCAGTGCGACGACCAGCAGAAGCAATATGACGGTGGCGCGGGTTTTGCTTATTCTTTCCATGTATAGCCTCCAAAGGCGCCGATGGCCTTAAAAATGGGATACAAAACGGGTACTGTCAACAGGGACAGAATGGCGGTGATAAAGAATCCGAAAATCCGGGAGAAGGGGGTCAGTCCCAAAAACAGACCAAAGAAAAAGTTTACCAGCACATACAAAACCATAGCGATGGCGGTGCACAAAAACGCAGAGGAAAAGCTCTCCTGCAGATAGGCCTGCCGGAAGATACAAACACCCACGGCAAGAAATGTGATGGCGACCATAGAGTAGGGACCCGGCGCAGTGCCGGAAAACAGGTACAAAAGACCGGCGATCAAAGAAAACAAACTGCCGGTGTGCGTGCCCTCCAAAATGCAGATCAGGAAGATGGCGCAGGGCACCAGCTCAGAGGTGGCGCCAAACAGCCGCACCCCGCTTAAAAGCACATCTTGTATAACCGACAACAGCACCAGCATTGCCCCGTAAAACACCCATTTGAGCAGCGTTTTTTGCTGCTTGCGGGTGAGGATGAAGTAGCTTAAAAGGGAAGTGCTGGGCTTATCCGGACGAAAATCTTGTTTTTTTGCCATGGCGATCACCCGGCGTTGTATTCGGTCACGATAAACACCTGTTCCAAGCTGCGCACATCCGCAGCCGGCTTTACAAGGGCATATTTGGCAACACCGGTATCGTCAAAACCGGCATCTACCACATGTCCCAGCACCAGATTCCGGGGGTAGACCGTAGAACCGGTGGTGACCACCTGGTCATTGTTGCGGATGGTGGCGGAGGAGGGAAGGTAGTTCATACGCAGCAGACCGTCCAGACCCGATGCGTAACCGCCCTGCACCATACCGCTGTGACCGGAGGCGGCAATGGTGGCGCTGATCTCCAAAGAGGAGTCCAGCACGGATTTGACCACCGCATAATTGACACCCACTTCGCTGACAAGACCCACCAGCTCGCCGTAGGCGGTGATGGCACACATACCGGCTTCGATGCCCACATTGCTGCCCCGGTTGATGGTGAAAGTGTTGCTCCAATCGGCAGAACTGGTGGAGATGATGTAGGCATCTACCAGTTCATAGTCCTCGTTGGCGTTCACCAAATCCAAAGCGGCGCGGAGCCGTTCGTTTTCCTGCTTGGTGGCATATGCGTCACGGGCTTCGTCCTCCATAGAGGCAATCTGTTCTTTGAGCTGCTGATTCTCTGCAAGCAGGGATTCGTAGCCGAAAATATAGTCATACAGCTGCTGGGATTGGTCAGCCAGCTTTGCTACACCGGAACGGAAGGGGGTCAGCACGCCCTGCACCAGCATCTGGGGTAGCTTCAGCCCCGTCAGGGAGCTGACAACTGCCAGAATCACTGCCAACAGGACCGCTGTCACCAGCACGATCCGCACGCGGCTTGTAAAAAAGTGTTTCATACAAAGTCCTCCATGAGTTCCGGGGCGATTTCCTTGAGAAGCTGTCCCAACCGGCAAACCGGCAAACCGACCACATTAAAATAGTCGCCTACGATCTTCTCTGCAAACAGAGCGGCGCCGCCCTGAATCCCGTAGCTGCCGGCTTTATCCATAGGCTCGCCGGTGCGGATATAGGCTTCGATCTCTCGGTCGCTTAATTCCCGAAAATGGATATCGGTTACCTCGGTGCAGACCGCAGCAGCATCGCCCCGCAGGACGGTTAAGCCGGTCATCACCTGATGATCTTTGCCGGAGAGCATCCGCAGCATCCGGAATGCATCGGCTTCATCGGCAGGTTTGCCTAAAACCTTTCCGTCACAGACCACGATGGTATCGGCGGCAATGACTACATCCCCGCTTTCCCGGGGGATAGCCTCCGCTTTCAATCGGCTGACCCGCGCCACCTCGTGGTAAGGAGGTTTGTCGGTATCCATTGTTTCGTCAATATCCGCTACCCGGACCGCAAAGGGGACATGAAACAGTCCCATTAGTTCCTTGCGCCGGGGGGAAGCAGATGCCAAAATCAGTTGCATGGGGAGCTCCTTAGAATGCAAAATATAAAATAATTTAGTAGGGGCGAGCATTGCTCGTCTGTTACCGCAAAACAAAATCATACACGCGGACGACCGATGGTCGCCCCTACATTTCGTGTTGTACAACTGTCGATTCTTTTACTCCACGCCTCTTAGGTACAGACCCCGGGTGGAAGCGCCGGGATCAAAGGGGGTAGGCGCGTGACAGGAAGACAGAACTCTGTCCACTTCCTTGGGGTTTTCTGTGGTAAAATACAGGCGCTTTGCCCACAGACCCAGACGGGCAAGATCTTCCTGCCTGTCCAGCCAGTAGAGCTTTTGTCCGTTGAGCAGAACGCTGCGGCAGGTGTCGCCATCTTTGATGATGGGGAACTCCGCACCGGTCTTATCCGTCAGCTTGGCGGGGTTGGTATGACAGGTGCACTGACCGGTTCTGCCACGGATCAGACAGTTTTCTGTCAGCATCAGCGGCAGCCGTCCGTAGACCAGTATTTCACAAGGCACTGCCTTGCTCACATCCCGGATCTGGGGCAGGGTCATCTCAAAGCTCAGACAGGCAGAGCGCAGCTGCAGATCTCTTGCAAAATTTACAGCCGCAGAGCTGTACAGATTCAATCCGAAGTCGCCCCGGATCCGCAGACCGCACTCTCTGACCGGCAACAAAAGACCCACATTGCCGATGAGTGCTTCCCGGATGCCCAGGGACTTGATCTGCAATAAATCCTGCTGCAGCTTGGCAAGCTCGTTGTCGTGGACCACCCGGGGCAGTACAGCGCAGACGGTGACTTTGTCTGTGAGTCTGCGGGCAAAGTCCGGATCGGCGCACAGCAGGTGCAGGGGCACATACAATACTTCCGGGCGCATAGACAGCAGCTTGGGAGTGATCTGTTCCCGGGTAGTGACCTGCACGGTAAATACCGGCGGTGTTCGCAGACCGCCAAAATGGGGCACCTTAGCGGCGCGACCCGGCAGGGCACCCTCGTGGCGGGCGCGCTGGGCGGTGAGCATGTTCAGAACATCCCGCCGCAGGGCATTGATGGCAGCAGCGGAAAGGGTCAGACCCGGCGCAATGTCCGAACGGACCCGGGTGCATAAGTAGGGTGTGCCGCCGGTCTTACTCAGACGGGCAGCCAAATCATCGTGGTTCAGCGCCATAGTCCGGGCAGGCTCCGGCGCAGGTCCTTGCAGCGTGCAGGTGCGACCGTCGGCATCGGTGACGGTCAGCATAGACTGACCGGTATGCACCGTCATAGAAAACTCTACGGGAACCAAGGGGTTTTCGATGGATTCATAGCTTTGGCGCATTTGCTTGCACCAGCGCTCGTCGGTGGCGGTATCCTCCCGGATGCCGAACATCTGAGGTCCGATGTTGCCGGAATAATAGTCGGTAAAACCCTGCCGGTTAAAGGCGGCGGTCAGCTGCTGGAGCATATCCCGGGTCACAGAACCGGTGTCGATGGCCTTGCGGTAGACCTGTGTCACGGCGGCAACATACTCCGGTCGCTTCATCCGACCTTCCAGCTTCAAAGAGGCAACACCCATTGCCTCCAGATCTTTCACATACTGCACGGTGCAGTTATCCTTCAGACTCAGGGGATACTTATCCTCCCAACGGTTGTAGCCGTAGCTTTGGCGGCAGGGCTGGGCACAGCGTCCCCGGTTGCCGGAGCGACCGCCGATGGCAGCGGACAGATAGCACTGCCCGGAGTAGCACATACACAGCGCACCGTGACCGAATACTTCAATTTCAATGGGGGAGTTGGCGCAGATATAGCGAATCTCCTCCCGGCTCAGCTCCCGGCTTAGGACCACCCGGCTCATACCCAGACCGGCGCAGAATTGTACACCGGGCAGGCTGTGGACGGTCATTTGGGTGGAACCGTGGAGAGGGATATGAGGTGCCAGCTGACGGCACAGCTGGATGATACCCAAATCCTGCACGATAAAGGCATCCACCCCGGCCGTGACGGCATAACGAATCAGCGCTGCAGCCTCCTCTGTCTCCCTGTCGGACACCAAAGTGTTCAGGGTCAGATGGACGGCTACACCGCGGATATGGCAGTATTTGACAGCCTCGGTCAGCGCCTGGGGGGTGAAATTCTTGGCGCTCTGACGGGCATTAAACTGTCCGCAGCCAAGGTACACCGCATTGGCACCGTTTTGGACCGCTGCGCGCAGGGCCTCCATGGACCCGGCAGGTGCTAAAAGTTCCAACATAGTCGTTCTCTCTCTTTATAGGTATACTTGAAAACATTATAGCACAAGAAATCCCTAACTTCTACCCCGTTTACAAGAAATTTAAGAAAAATTCATGAGCATATTGAATCATAGGGCGGATACGAACATCCGCCCGCAAATTATGATTGTTTTTCGTTTTGTTGGACAGCGGCGGTCAGCGCTGCAGCTACCATAGGTGCCAGCAGCATGCCGAAGATTCCCCAAAACCGATAACCGAGGTATAAAAACACCAGTGTTACCAATGGGTCCAGACCCAAATGCCGTCCCACCAGCCGTGGCTCCAGCACTGTCCGTGTGAGGAATGCCGCGCCGTAAATACACAGAAGTCCCACCGAACGCAGGTGCTGGTGCTGCAAAAGACTCACCAGTGCCCAAGGCAGCAGCACTGTGCCGGTACCCAGCAGTGGCACCGCATCTACCAGCGCCACCGCCGCCGCCCACAACGGTGCATAGGGGATCCGCAGCAGCAAAAATCCCAAAAAGACCACGCAGAAAGTGATGGTACACAGCTTGAGCTGCGCCTTCAGCCATCCCACCAGCGCATTTTTTGACCGCTTCAGAGCAGGCAGAAGCTGGGTTTTTATCCGTTGGGGCATTTTTTCTATAAGCATCGCTTTTAATTTGGGTAGACGGGCCGAGAGCATAAAGCCGGAGAGGATACCGGTACCGATCCCCAACGCGCCGTCGGGCACACGGCTGAGGATCGACGAAATGGCACCGGGCAGCCGCACCGTTGCCTGCTCTACAAAGGTGGATCCGGAGGAAAACAGTCGGGTCACAGACCGGTTGACCAAGGGGCGCACCCCCTCGGGCGCGTGGTCTGCTGCGTTTTCCAGCAGCAGGCGGAGCCGTTCGGTTGCCTGCTGTGCGGTATCCTGCAGATCGGGCAGCCGCCCGGCAAGAACGCCCAATTCCCGCACCAGCGCCGCACCCAAAACCCCCACCAGGGAAATCAGCAGTATCAGCGTGACACTGACACCTAACCCGGTAGCTGCCCATCGAGGGAGCTTCAGCCGGGTGCATAGCCGCACCGCAGGCTCAGCCGCCAATGCCAGCAGCAGACCTGCCCCGAAAGGCAGGAAAATGGGCAGCAGATACCGCAAAAACAGCCATATTCCCAAAAATCCTGCCGCCAGCAGAGCGGCGCGGCGAACCGTCACGCGGTACATAGCAAACTCCTTTCCTTTTTCCTGCAGTATGGGGTTGTTTTTTTTTGAATATGTGCTACAATAAGCCGTGAGAACAGGACGTTTGTCCGGCGCAGGAGGACATTATGGCTAAGAAACCTAAGTATTATGTGGTGGAAGCGTCCGCATTGCCGGAGGTTTTTTTGAAGGTGGCTGAGGCAAAACGCCTGCTGTCCACCGGTGAAGCCGGTACCGTCAATGACGCAGCGCAGCTCACCGGCATCAGCCGCAGCGCCTTTTATAAATACCGGGATGCGATCTTGCCCTTCCAGCATATGATGAGTGGCCGGGTCATTACCCTGCAGCTGCTTTTACAGGATGAGGTGGGCGCTCTTTACAAGCTGTTGCCGGTGTTTGTGGATCACAAGGCAAATATCCAAACCATCAACTCCATCGTTCCCACCGACGGCTGTGCGGTGGTGACCATTTCCGCAGAGACTATGGATTTGACCATTTCCGTGGAGGAATTTCTCCAGCTGCTGCGGCAGATGCCCGGTGTGGTGAGGGCAGATATTTTGGCAGGTTAAAATGACTGCTGCATTGCAAAGTGCAGCAGCCTTTTTACAGCCTACCCGTTTTTCGGGAGAAATATACCGGAAATTCCCGTCTAGGCAAGGGGAAAAACCTGTGATATACTACAAAAAAACAAGGAGCATCCTATGCCGGTAAAGATAAGAGAGATCAACTTCAAAGAATGGATAAAAAAGCCCCTGTTTTGGGAGATCGCAGTGGGTACGGTGGTGGCACTGTGTGTGGCGATCTTTGTGGTTGTCGCGCTGGGAAAACCGGTTGCCGACGATCCGGAAGGGGAAAGCACCGCATGGACGGAAGAAACCCAAAATACCACAGAAAACACCCTGCCGCCCCCGGAGGCAAACCCCATCGGATTGGGCGATTTCTATATGGAGGGGGCGTATCTGTCCTGCTTGTCCACCCCCTCGGTGCTGGGCATTGATGTGTCCTTCTGGCAGGATACCATCGATTGGCAGCAGGTGAAGGACAGTGGAGTGCAATTTGCAATGATCCGCGCCGGTTGGCGGGGATCGGAGCAGGGTGTGCTGTCGGAGGATGACTTTGCACAGACCAACTATGCCGGTGCCAGCGCTGCAGGCATCAAGGTGGGCGCCTATTTCTTCTCTCAGGCCATCACTCCGGAGGAGGCAGTGGAGGAGGCCAATTACCTGCTGGATATCATCAAGGATTGGGATGTGCAGATGCCCGTGGTGTTTGACTGGGAGGTCATTGACGATGAATCCCGCACCAAAGATATGGATGCCCGGACACTGACCGATTGCACCAAGGCCTTTTGTGAAACGGTGAAAAATGCCGGCTATCAGCCGATGATTTACTTTAATAAAAATCAATCGCTTCAAATGCTGTACTTATCAGAGCTGACCGATTATGGCTTTTGGCTCGCCCAGTATGACACTGTGCTGAATTATCCCTACAAGATCGATATGTGGCAGTATTCGCAGACGGGCTCTGTGCCCGGCATTGCCGGCGATGTGGATATTAATCTGTATTTTCCATATGAAGAATAAAATAACACCCTCTGCTGAATCAGGCAGAGGGTGTGTTTTTGGGCGAATGTAGGGGCGATTCACGAATCGCCCGCGGCATTACAAAATTTCGTCGGTGAAATAGGCATTGGTGTCGGCGCGGTTGCCATTGACATCCATTACCGTGATGCGGACATAGCCGAATTCCGGCTTTACCTCGAATTCCATTTCGGTCAGCAGTTGCCCATTTTCCGCGTACCGGCTCGACGCTCTGCGGACACCGGTGTTCAGGAAGATTCGGTCGGCAGGGGAGCAGGTGATGTGGATGTGGTTATCTTCCATCCAAAGGGCATGAATTTCCGGTCCTTGGGAGGCATAGAAATGACCGGCGACAAGGGCATCGGTGATGGTTTTATAATCCAGCTTTTCGGCTTTTATCATAGTGAAACCGCCGAAGGAGTCCCATTTCCGGGAATTTGCCGGGTTGCGGTTGTGGTTGTCATCAGCGGCAATGCAGAAGATCCGCTCACCGCCCCGGAGCATATAGTCATATTCCTTTTCGTTGTACTCCGGGTAGCCGTTGACCATAGTGCCGTAGTTGCAGATTTCCATGGCGTGCATACCGTGGTAATTGCAAAACTCCGCGGGGGTTTCCTGGGACCAGTAGGGGTGATTGTAGGTGACGAAAAAGCCCTTTTCCCGGGCGGTCTGCATGATATCGCTGATGCACTCCGGGGTGTATGCCCGTTCATAGTCGGGAAGAGACGCGTCAAATTGAATCTGCGCCCGGTAATTGGGGGCGTTGCCGTAATCCAGATACTTGGTGCGGTGGTAGCAGGGCTGCAGAAAATTGTCCGGCTCCAGAGCGATCAGGCACATATGCATCAGCGGCTTGCGAACCCATACAGGCTCATCGTCCATCACCGCCAGCTCCACACCGTTCAGCGGCAGGAAATTCTCGTCCGCCAGCTCAGGGTGGGGGATATATGCATCGTGGTCAGTGTAGGCGACGATGGAATAGCCGTGGTTTACATAAATTTCTTTTACCTCCTCCGGGGTCAGACAGCCGTCGGAGATGACAGTATGGCAGTGCAGGTTTGCCTTGTAGAACTGACCGCCCTCCGGAATCAAAAATTTTTTCACAGTTTGCGCCTCCTTACAGAATCAGGCGAAAGACCTGCGTGGCGGTTTTTCGGAGATTTTTATAAGCATTTTCAGGATTTAATGCATCTTCCAGCGTGGTTACCTGCCGCAAAATGGGGAAAAAGGCATCGATGCCGTGGTCATTGCAAGCCTCTGCTTCCTCGGTCACACAGCCGGAAAAGGCGATGACTTTTTTGCCATACTTTTTGGCAAGCCGGGCAACACCCACAGGGGCTTTGCCCATCACCGACTGGGCGTCCAGCCGTCCTTCGCCGGTGACCACGATATCCGCATCCCGGATGTCTTGTTCTAAGGCGATTTCCTCCAAAACAAGTTGGATTCCGGATTTTAATTCCGCATTTGTAAAGGCTAAAAAGGCAAAGCCCAAACCGCCTGCAGCACCGGCGCCGGGGTACAGGGGGTCAGCCTTGGGGGATACGGTTGCGGCTGTTTTTGCATAAGCTGCCAGCCAAGCGTCCATATGGGCAATCATAGCCGGAGTCGCGCCCTTTTGGGGTCCGTAGATGGCGCTGCACCCGATTTCACCGCACAGGGGATTTTCTACATCGCAGGCGATGCGAAACGTGCATTCTTTCAGCGCGGGTAGGATATTTTCTTTTCGGATACAGGCAATCTCCTGCAAGCCTTTTCCGCAGGTTGCTACCGGCTCGCCGTTCTGATTGAGAAATTCGTAACCCAATGCGGTGAGCATACCGATACCACCGTCGTTGGTGGCGCTGCCGCCAATGCCCATAATAAACCGGCGGCAACCCTTGGCGATGGCATCTTTGATCATTTCGCCCACACCATAGGTGGTGGTTTCCAAGGGGTTGCGTTCCGCGGCGGAAATCAAGGTGATACCGGCAGCTGCCGCCATTTCCATCACGGCGGTGCAGCCGTCTGATAAAATGCAGTATTTTGCTTTGACCGGCTGATATCGGGGTCCGGTAACAGAGACCTCCACGGTTTGTGCGCCGGCAGAACCGGCAAAGGCATCTACCGTACCTTCGCCACCGTCAGCCATAGGCTTGACCACCACTTGGGCATCCTTGTTCAGTGTTAAGATGGCATCTTTTACGGCATTGCCTGCCTGCAAAGAGGATAGGCTTCCCTTAAAGGAATCAATTGCTACAACGACTTTCATTCTTTCACCTGCTTTTTGTTACGATCACGGATACACCGTCGGGGATGGCGGTGATCTTCGCGTCTTTTTTATCCAGCAAATGCTTTGTTTTTTCTATTATAGCATATCCGGCAGGGGAAGACAAGAATCTTTGCAATGAAAAACCGCCCGTTTCCAAAAGAAACGGGCGGTTTGCGACCAATTAGTCAGCCACGTAGGGCAGCAGAGCGATCTGACGGGCGCGCTTGATAGCGGTGGTCAGGTTGCGCTGATGTGCTGCGCAGGTGCCGGTGGTACGGCGGGGCAGGATCTTGCCGCGCTCAGACAGGAAACGGCGGAGCTTGGCGGTATCCTTGTAGTCGATAGCGGTCACCTTGTCAACGCAGAAAGCACATACCTTCTTGCGCTTGCGGGGACGCATACGCTGTTCGTTAGCCATGAGATAAACCTCCTTTGTAAGCAGTTGTGAAAAAGTTCAAGTTGGGGCTGTCGCGGCAACAAGATGTTTACGAGATAGCCCTCTCAGAAGGGCAGCTGTGCGTCATTGTCGTCCAGCATCGCGAAGTCGGATGCGGGCGCAGAAGCTGCCGGGGCGGAATAACCGCCGAAGCCGGACGGGGGAGCGGAGAAGTTGCCGCCGTCGCCGTCGCGCTTGCTGTCACCGAAGTAGACGTTGTCTGCAACGACTTCTGCGGTGCGGCGCTTGTTGCCGTCCTTATCAGTCCAGCTGCGGATCTGCAGCCGGCCGGAAACCACTGCCATACGGCCCTTGGTGAAGTACTTGGAGACGTATTCTCCGGTCTGACGCCAAGCGACACAGTCGATGAAGTCGGTTTCCTTTTCCCCGTTCTCGTTTTTGCCGAAGTCGCGATCCACAGCAATGCTGAAGCTGGCGACAGCGACACCGGAGCCTGTCCGGCGAAGCTCGGGGTCACGGGTCAAACGACCCATAAGAGTGATGTGGTTGAGCATAGATTACTCCTCCACAGCGGTGGTCAGGCAGCGCAGGATGCCGTCGGTGATCTTCATCACACGCTCCAGCTCTGCAGGGAACTCAGGCTTGCACTCGATGTTCATCAGAACATAGTAGCCTTCTGCCATGTCATTGATCAGATAAGCCAAGCGACGCTTGCCCCATTCGTCAATGTTCAGCAGAGTACCCTCCGCTTCCACCATTGCCTTGAACTTGTTCACCAGTGCGGCGATGCCCTCTTCACCCAAAGTTGCGTTGATGATGTAGAGCACCTCGTACTTACCGGTAGTCTTAGCCATGTTGATTGCACCTCCTTTTGGACTTTTGGCCCCCGGTCGCGCCGGGAGCAAGGATTGCCCGCACACGCAGGCTAGTGTATTATATAGGCACCTTGGGGAAAAGTCAAGATATTTTTCCTAAAAAATGCCGCATATACCGGAAAAAGAAGGGAAAACTGGTGCAAAGAGAGTGGGTAAGAGCAAAGATGGGCGATTTGCGAATCGCCCCTGCGAAATTATTTTGTTATGAGGTGATGGGCTTGGTACTGTCTTATGTGCGCACGATTCTTTTGTATCTGGTGCTGATTGCCGTGGTGCGGCTGATGGGAAAGCGGCAAATTGGACAGATGGAGCCGTCAGAATTTGTGGTGACCATGCTGGTGGCAAACTTAGCCTCCATCCCCATGCAGGATGGGGCGATCCCCCTGTATTCCGGGCTTGTGCCCATCGTGACGGTGCTGGGGACAGAATTGGTGCTGTCGGCGCTGTCTATGAAAAATATCCGCTTGCGGAAGATTCTCTGCGGCAAGCCGGTAATCCTCATTGAAAACGGCAACATTCTGCAGAAAAATCTTCGAAAGACCCGGGTGACGCTGGACGAGCTGACCGGGCATTTGCGGGAAAAGGATGTGCTGGATCTGCAAAGTGTCCAATATGCCATTTTGGAGACCAGCGGCAATCTGTCGGTGTTTCCTTATCCCAAGGAGATGCCTGCTGCTGCCCGGGATGCGGGGGTGCAGGTGCGGGAACAGTCATTGCCAATTACCATTATTTCTGACGGCGCGCTCATTGAAGAAAATCTCACCAAGGCCAAAAAGGATACCCGCTGGGTGCAGAAGGTGCTGTCGGAGCATCAGGCGGGTATCAGGGACACCTGGCTTTTGACGGTGGACGGCAACGATAAAATATTCTTTATGAAAAAGGAGGGGGTCTGATGGCGCGGGGATGGCTGGGCGCAGGATTTCTTGTGGTGTTTTTGCTGGTGGGCTTGGGGATCTCGGTGGTAATGGACAATGCCCATATGCCCACCGGTGAGTTATTGTCCCAAGCGGCGGAAATGACCCTTGCCGGGGATTTTGACGGCGCAGTACCCTTGGCGATGGAGGCGAAGGCCCGGTGGGAAAAGCAGTGGAACGGCACAGCGGTGGTTGCCGACCACAGTCCCATGGACGATGTGGATGCCCTTTTCGGGGAGATGGAGATTTATGCAAAAACCCGGGAGGAACCCCATTTTGCCGCCTGCTGTCAGGAACTGTCCCAACGGCTGGAGGCGATGGCGGGTGCCCACCGTTTTAACTGGTGGAATGTGCTGTAAGCGATTGACTTTCTGACAGAAATTAACTAAAATTATAGAATATAATTTCTGGCGGAGGTAATCTCTATGCGCATAGGCATTGGCAGTGATTTTTTGGAGTATATTCCGGATCTGGATACCCGGTTTGCCCAATTAAAGGAACTGGCTTTGATGCCATTGACTTCAATCTGTGCAACACGGGCAAGCCTTGGTATCAGAGTGTAAAGGAAGTGGAGCGCTATTGCGCCGAGGCCCGGGAAGCCGCCGCCAAGTACGGTCTGGAGATTTTTCAGATGCACGGTCCCTGGCCCACCGACGATACGACCCCTGAGAGCCGTGAGGTTGTCCGAGATCATATGCGCAGATCCATCTACGCTTGCCACCTGCTGGGCTGTCAATATATGATCGTCCACCCCCAGATGCCCTTTGGCAGAGGCAGAACCGTGGAAGACCCGGAGGTGGCCAAGGCCATTACCATCGAGATGCTGAAAAGCTTGCTTCCCGACTGCGAAAAGTACGGTGTGGTGCTGTGCCTGGAGAATATGCCTTTCCGCCGGCAGCGGATCTCCACCACTGACCGGATCGTGGAAGTGGTGAAGCAAATTGATTCCCCTTATTTGCAGATCTGCTTTGATACCGGTCACAGCCACAAGATAAGAGAGGACATTGCAGAGAGTGTCCGTCTGGCGGCGCCGTATCTCAAGACCTTGCACGTCCATGATAACTGGTTCAATGATGAGCACTATTTCCCCTTCCTGGGTGCAACCGATTGGAACGCCTTTGCCAAGGCACTGGCAGAAAGCGGTTATGAAGGTACCCTGAATTTGGAGGTGTGGAAAATCTCCGAGACAATGTCCCCCGGTTTGCGGGAAGCTTACATCAAGCTGGCGGCGGAATCCATCAAACAGCTTAACCAATTGATTGAGTCTTACAAGAAATAAAACACATATAAATATAGGCGGCACCTCTGCCCGGAGGTGCCGCCTCTTTTGTAATTGTAAGGACATAGTTTGTCAATTTGGAAATTCCAGCCAAAAAGAAAGTTTTAGGTTTGTGCAATGCTACAAATACAAACAAATGTTTAGAAATGATATTGACAATGACGGGTAGGTGTACTATGATTGGGGCACGAAATGTACTTGAACAAGTACAAAGTGGAGGTGGCTATGTGCATTTTATATGTAAGACCGCCGCTGAGAAGACCGGTTTGGAAAGGTCCGCGGCTGGGACTGGTGGATTGGCAGGGTGCCATTCCCCGATTTTGGTGTCCCAAGTGCGGCGGCGAGGTGTTTTTATGGGGACGGGAGCTGTGTCCCCGCTGTGAAAAGGAGGAAAAGTATGTGCAAGAATTGTGAGAAAAGTCCGTGCGAGGGCTGTACCCGGGTACCCAATCCCGACAGTTGTGAAAATAAAAACTGCAAGCTTTGGAAATCGTGGTTTTTGCGTCGCTGGGCATACATTTACGGCTACGGGCGCCGCTACCTGAAGGAGGGTCGCCAATGAAATGGAAGCAGGAAGCCCTGGGAAAGCTGCGGCGGTATGCTGCCATGTGTGCCGCACTGAAAAACATTCCCAGGGAGATCGAACGGCTGAATGAGGAGGTCTTGGCGATGCGCCGTGCAGACCCCGCGGTGACACCGGTAAAAGGCGGTGGCGGACAGTATGATGAGGCATTGCTGAACAACATTGCCAAGCGGCAGGAGTTGACCTGGGCGCTGAAGCGGGTCAAAATGTGGCTTACCAATGCAGAAAGAGGTTTGCTGACGCTGAGCGAGGAGGAACGGCTGGTGGTACAGCGATTGTATATGTATCCGCAAAAGGGCGCGTTGGACAGGCTGTGCACGGAGTTGGGAATGGAACAGTCCTCGGTGTATCGTGTGCGCGATCAAGCCTTGGAGCGGTTTGCCATTTCCCTGTACGGCTTTGAAGAGACCTAAATCATACGGATTAACCGCTGCCGTGAGCCAGGGAGAGGATTCCCTCAGCCAGCACCTGGGCTGCCCGGAGGGCTTCTGCGTGGCTGTTGCCGGAGGTGCCTATCTCGATCAGCAGTGCGCCGGGGGACAGGTCTTGGTTAAACCGCTGGGAGCGGAGATTGATATCCCGGCAGATACCGGGGCAGAGTCCTTCCAGTTGGGTCTGCAGTTTCAGCGCCAGCGACAGATTCTCCCGCCATTGAGGATGCGTAAGTCCGCCGTAATCGGTGCCCACAACCATCATCAGCGGCGCAAGGGTGTTGCCTTGGGAGAATACGGTTTGCGCGATCTGATTGCCGTTTGCGTCCTCAATGGAATCCCGGTGCAGATCCAGCACCAGCTGGATAGAGGGGTATTCTTCCAGATATTTTTGCGCGCTTGCGCGACTGTTGGAGTAGGATGCGTTGTAGGAGGGGTTGTCGTGGAGGGTGGTGTCGTGGATCACGGAAATGCCCCCTGCCTCCAGCAGTTGTGCCACATAATCACCGATGGAAAGCATATTGTGACGGCTATCCAAGGTGTGATAGGGAGAAACTTCCGTGTATTCTCCGGTGGGCGCAAAGCTCTCCGAGCCGTGAGAATGGAGGATCAGCACCGCGGGTTGTTCTCCGGTGAGATCCCAGGTAAGGGGTTTGGTCAAAAGAGTGGAAAGGTCGGCAGAATAGGAAAAACTGCTGTTGATGACAATTGTTGCTGCGTCATCGGCGGAGAACACAGGCAGGCTTTGGGATGGTTGTTCTGCAGGCGTTGTGGGTTCCGGAAGGGGTTCGGGCGGTTCTGTGGGACTTGGGGAAAAGACAATGTCTGCCGGACGGACAAGCCGTCCTGTCTGCAGAAAGAGCATCCAGCTTGCCGCTTCCGGCGTCAAAGTCAGTTTCAAAAGGTTACCCATGGCGCCGCCGCTGAGCAGCCGCAAGAGCAATGCGCCGACAATCACCAGCGCGCTGACCCGTAATACCTTTTGTTCCATAGTGTCCTCCTTGGGGAAAGAAAAGAGAGCGTTTTGCAACGCTCTCTTTCTCGTTATTCAGGTTTTCTCCACTTGGGTCTGTCCTTCAGCTTTTCCCGCAGATCCCGGAAAAAATCCGTCAGAAGCTGTTGGGATTCCGCTTCCAAAAGACCAAAGTGTACTTGTGGATGATGATTAAATTCCATAGAAAACAGGTCGCAAACCGACCCACAGGCACCGTTTTTCTCATCTTTTGCCCCTACAAATACAGTGGGGATCCGGGCATTGATGATGGCGCCGGCGCACATAGGACAGGGCTCCAGTGTCACATACATGGTGCACTCCCACAGCCGCCAGCCGCCTAAATTTTTGCAGGCATCGGCGATTGCTTCAATCTCAGCGTGACCCAGAGCGGTCTTGTCCGTCTCCCGCCGGTTTCGCCCCCGACCGACGATCCGATCCTTGCAGACGATGACACAGCCTACCGGTACCTCGCCGTCTTTGGCGGCTTCCTGTGCCAGCGCAAGGGCCTGTTGCATATAATCGCGATCTTCCATAGCGCACCTCCGTTTTTCAGTATCATACTAAATCGGGCGGTGTCCGTCAAGTATACCACCGGTTATTTACGAAAGAAAGAGAATATTGGGCGGAAATTTCACAAAAAAGTTGGAAATTACCCTTGACTTTAGGGGAAACCTCTGCTAGAATAGACAAGCCGCATTGAAAAGGTTCTAAGTTGGTGCCTTAGGCACCCGCCTTAAAAGCGAGTCTACAAAAATAAAAAGTAGGTGAAAAAGAAATGAAAGCAGTTATCGTGACCGGTGGCAAGCAGTATACCGTGGCTGAGGGTGATGTCCTGTACATCGAAAAGCTGGAGGTTGAGGCTGAGGCTACCATCAAGTTCGACCAGGTTCTGGCAATTCTGGACGGCGAAAACTCCAAGATCGGCGCTCCCGTGGTTGCGGGTGCTACCGTCGAGGCAAAGGCCATCAAGAACGGCAAGGGCAAGAAGATCATCGTCTTCAAGTACAAGGCCAAGAAGAACGAGAAGAAGAAGCAGGGTCATCGTCAGCCCTACACCAAGGTGGAAATCACCAAGATCGCACTGTAATTATGACTAGATGCGAATTCTATATGGAGGAAGGCAGAATCACAGGATTCTCCGTCTCCGGACACAGCGGTTATGCTGAAAACGGGCAGGATATCGTCTGCGCCGCTATCTCCGCTGTTGTGACCATGGCCGAAGCCACCATCAATGATGTGTGCGGCGCAAAGGCCAAGGTTCGGGTCAAGGAAGAGGATGCGCGCATCACCCTGACCCTCCCCACATCCTGCGAAGAGGAAGAGAGTGTTCAGGCAGTTCTTGCCGGTATGCTTTTGACCCTGTGCAGTATGCGGGACGATTATCCCGACTATATCGAAGTTTTGGAGGTATAATGCCATGCTGAAAATTGGTATTCAGTTCTTCGCTCACCACAAGGGCGGCGGTTCTACCAAGAACGGTCGTGATTCCGAGTCTAAGCGTCTGGGCGTGAAGCGTGCTGACGGTCAGTTCGTTCTGGCCGGTAACATTCTGGTTCGCCAGAGAGGCACTCACATTCACCCCGGTGTGAACGTGGGTATCGGCAGCGATGACACTCTGTTCGCTCTGGTAGACGGCACTGTCCGTTTCGAGCGCAAGGGTAAGGATCGCCGTCAGTGCTCCGTGTACGCTGCAGAGCAGTAATCCGATCAAAAAGCTGCCGCAAGATCTTGCGGCAGCTTTTTTAATTGAAAGTTGAAAATTGAAAGTTGAAAATTGTGGTATTTTCTGCGAAAATGATCTAAAATAGTAGCGAAGCGTCAGCTTAATTTTCAATTTTCCATTTTTAATTTTCAATTCCGACGCAAGGAGGATCTTTTATGGAAATGTTTGTAGATAAAGTGCGAATTACCGTGGTTGGCGGTCGCGGCGGTGACGGCGCGGTGGCGTTCCACCGGGAGAAATATGTGGCTGCCGGCGGTCCCGACGGCGGTGACGGTGGTCACGGCGGCAGTGTGATCCTGCGGGTCAATGACAATCTGTCCACATTGCTGGATTTCCGTTATAAGCGCAAGTATGCCGCGCAATCCGGCGCCAACGGACAGGGTCGCAGTATGAGCGGCAAGCGTGGCGAGCCGCTGATTATCCAAGTGCCCAGAGGCACCGTGGTCCGGGACGCAGAAACCAATCAGATCATCGTAGATATGTCCACAGGTGAGGATTTTGTCATCGCCAAGGGCGGACGCGGCGGTTGGGGCAATGCCCATTATGCCACTCCCACCCGGCAGGTGCCCAGGTTTGCAAAGGCTGGTCTGCCCGGACAGGAGCGGGATGTGATCATGGAACTGAAGCTGCTGGCAGATGTGGGCTTGGTAGGCTTCCCCAATGTGGGTAAATCCACCTTGCTTTCTGTCACCTCCAATGCCCGTCCCAAGATCGCCAACTATCACTTTACAACCCTGTATCCCAATCTGGGCGTGATTTATGTGGACGAGGGTGTGTCCTTTGTTATGCCAGATATCCCCGGCATCATCGAGGGCGCTGCTGACGGCGCCGGTCTGGGACACGATTTCCTGCGGCATATTGACCGCTGCCGCCTGCTGGTGCATATTGTGGATGTGTCCGGTTCGGAAGCAAGAGATCCGGTGGAGGATTTTGATGCCATCTGCGAGGAGCTGAAAAGCTACTCGGTGGACCTATCCAACCGGCCTATGATCGTGGCGGCCAACAAATGTGACCTGCTGATGCCGGAGTCTGACAATTTGGAGCGGCTGCGGGCGCATGTGGAGGCAGCCGGCTGCGAATTTTATGAAATTTCCGCAGGTACCACCCAAGGCACCAAGAATCTGATGCGTGTGGTGGCAGAAAAGCTGCGCACCCTGCCTCCTGTAACCATCTATGAGCCGGAGTATGTGGCACCGGTTGCGGAAGCAGGCGATCCCAACAATCTGGAGATCGAGCACTACGGCAGCACTTGGGTCATCACCGGCACCTGGCTGGAGCGGCTGGTTATGAACATCAACTTCGACGATTACGAGTCCCGGAACTACTTCGACACACAGCTGCACAAATGCGGTCTGTTCAAGCGGTTGGAGGAGATGGGCATTCAGGACGGCGATGTGGTGGACATTTACAACTTTGAGTTTGAATATCAGAGATAAATCCTGACATCAAAGAGGAGCGGCTGTGGTGCCGCTCCTCTTTTGTGTTTTCAAAGATGTATCGGACAGTTTCTCTTGTCAAGAAGTTAAAGTTGAGGTATGATAATAGAAAAAACATTCGAGGAGCGACTATGATCTATACAGTCACACTGAATCCTGCTATTGATAAAACGGTATACTTGCCTAATTTTTGCACCGGGGAGGTCAATCGGGTGCAAAATTTTCGGGAGGATGCCGGCGGCAAAGGTATCAATGTATCCAAGTGTCTGAAAGCGCTGGGAGCAGAGTCGGTAGCGGCAGTGATCCTTGCCGGGGATGCGGGGAAACATCTTGAAAAATTGCTGCAGCAGGAGGAAGTGCCTCTTTTGCCGGTGCAGGCACAGGGGCAGACCCGCACCAATTTGAAAATCGTGGATACAATCGCCGGAAAAAACACGGATATCAACGAGCCGGGTCCGCAGGTGGGAGAGGATGTGCTGCAGACCCTTTTGGGTGCTCTCTGCTCCAAAATTTTGCCGGGAGATATTGTGGTGCTGTCCGGAAGTTTGCCCAAGGGCGCTGGGACCGATACCTATCGCCGATGGACGGAAAGGTTCCGGTCATTGGACGCCCGGGTGATCCTGGATGCGGACGGACAGGCAATGGCGGAGGGCATCAAGGGCGCACCGGATATGGTCAAGCCCAACGAAACCGAGCTTGCCCGGCTGTTGGAGCGTCCTATGGAAACGGAGCAGCAGCTGATTGCCGGAGGAAAAGAACTGCTGGCAATGGGTATCGGCAATGCGGTTATTTCCTTGGGCGGCGACGGCGCATTATTCTGCTGGGAAGATGCCGTTTATCGGGCAGAGGGTCTGTCTGTTCCTGTGCAAAGCACGGTGGGGGCGGGGGACTCTATGGTGGCGGCGATGGCATACGCTATGGAAAAGCGTTTGTCCCGGGAGCAGAGCATCGCCTTGGCGATGGCGATGGGCGCTGCTTCTGTGATGCAATCCGGCTCCCAGGCACCGGATATGGATACTGTTGCAAGGCTTGCCAGTCAGGTAAAAATCAAAAGATTGCAATAAAAAGAAGTCCCAATGGGACTTCTTTTCTTTTTTGGGGTATTCATGGTATAATAAAAATAAATATTTCCTTTTTCTGTAAGAAAGAGGGTTTGTTTCCCGTCTATATGGGTGAAAGGCTTTTCAAAAACTGTGTAGGAGGCAAGGGTATGGAAGATTCAAAAATGGTAGAACTGTTTTGGAACCGGGATCCGTCGGCCATTGAAAAAGCAGACCAAAAATACGGAAAATACTGCTATGCCATTGCCTATCGGATCCTTTGCTCCCATGAGGACAGTGAGGAATGCGTCAATGACACATGGCATAACGCATGGCGGGCGATCCCACCGGAAAGACCTGCCTGCCTTCGCTCCTTTTTCGGGCGCATTACCCGGAATCTGGCGCTGGACCGCTATGGCTATTACACCGCCCAAAAGCGCAATGCCCATTTGGAAACGGCAATGGATGAGTATTGGCAGTGCCTGCCCAATGGGGAGATGCCCACGGAGGACGCGGTTGCATTGAAAGCGCTTATCAACGGCTTTTTGGGTAGTCTCGACAAAAAGAGCCGGGTGATCTTTCTGCGCAGATACTTTTATGTGTGTTCGGTCAAAGAGATTGCCGACAGTATGGGTCTGACGGAGAGCTATGTCAGTGTCAGCCTGCACAGGACGAGAAACAAATTCAAGGCATATCTTCAGAAGGAGGGGATATTTGTATGAAGAAAAAATGGTTCCGCGCCATGGACTTGGCGGATGAAAAATATCTTGCGGAAGCGGATCCGGAAAAGGGCAGTAAAACCGGTGTCAATAAACGCGTTCGGCGTTCTTTGTTGGCAAGCTGCGCCTGTTTTGCGCTGGTGCTGTGTAGCTTGTGGCTGTTTCTGCCTTTGGACAACACCCCGCCCAGCACGCAGGAGCATGCGCAAAACGAGTATTATCCCGTGATTCAGCAGTTGAGTCTGCTGCAATGGGAAAAGCCCAAATATAAAAACAATTTTGAGATGGTGATGGATGCAGTGCCCCGGTCGTTCCTTGCGGTGTCTAAGGATGCTGCAATAGAAGAAAACCAGGCTCACGGCGCAGCCGACAGCGCTGCTTTAGGCGGCACGCCTACGAAGGGAACTTTGGGATATGCGGCGACCCAAGGCGGCACTTATGAGGAAATTACCGATAATCAAGTGGACGGCATTACCGAGGCTGATCGCATCAAGCGCAGTAACACCCATATCTATTATCTGGACGGCAACACCCTGCGGATTTTCTCTATTGCCGGTCAGGACTCTCAAGAATTGGGGAAGATTGAACTGATCAAGGCGCATATTGGTCACTTGAGAAAATGGGAGTTTTATCTGTCTGAGGATTGCAGGAATGCTACGGTGATCTGCCTGTACTCGGATGCGCAAGCCCAGTTGCAGGTGCAGGTGGTGTCTATCGATGTGAGCGATCCGGTCAACCCGAAAGAAAAGAACCGAATTGAGGTTACCGGCAACTACCTGTCCTCCCGGATGGTGGGTGACAAGCTTCTTCTGATGACTGAGTTTGTGTTCAACAAAAAAGATATCGATTTTGAGGAAGAGACCACATACCTGCCCCAAATCAATGGCGAAAGCATAGGTGCTTCTGATATTATTCTGCCCGAGACAGTGAATAATTGCCGCTATACAGTGGTAATGCATATGGATGCGAACACACTGGCGATCCAGGGTCAGGCGGCATTTTTGTCCTATACTAAGCATGTGTATGTATCCCAGGAGCATATCTATTTGGCCAATACGTATGTCGATGTGCAGGAAAACAAAGATGGCGTTGCAGTTCGCAATACGATGACGGAGATTACCTGTCTTGCCTACAAGGACGGCTTTGAAAAGAAAGGCTCTGTGATGGTCCGGGGTTATATCAAGGACCAGTGGAGTATGGATGAGTACGAGGGAATCCTGCGGGTGGTGACTACCACCAACACCATGGTTATGGAGGATAACGACGATAGCAGTAAGACAGTGGCAGAGCGGTGGCTTGCACAAATGGGGAATCCCAATGCCAGTCTATACTGTGTGGATTTACAGAATTTCGCACTGGTGGCCAAGGTGGAGGATTTTGCGCCTCCCGGTGAAGATGTCCGCTCTGTACGGTTTGATAAGACAACAGCTTATGTGTGTACCTCCATCGAGATGTCCGACCCGGTGTTTTTCTTCGATCTGTCGGATTTAAGTAACATCACCTACAAGGACACCGGCACCATTGATGGCTTCTCCACATCCTTGATCGACTTTGGCGACGGTTACCTGCTGGGTATCGGTCGGGAGGACATTGGTACTTTCAAGGTAGAGATCTATCGGGAAGGGGAAACCGGTGTGGAGAGCTTCTGCAAATTTACACAGCCGTATTCCAATTATTCCGCCGAATACAAGTCCTACTATGTGGACCGGGAGAACCGATTGCTGGGTCTTGGCATCAGTTCTTATGGAGATGCTCCTCGCAGTGGTTATTTGGTGTTGCACTTTGATGGCTATCAATTGCACGATGTACTGTATGTAGATCTGAGCGGTGAGGTGGAGATGATGCGCGGCGTGTATATTGACGGGTTTATGTATATGTTTGGCGCAGAGGACTTCAAGGTAGAAAAGGTGTAATCAATAAAGTAGGGCGGGGGCTTGCTCCCACCGACCCCAAAAAACCCCGGGTATGCCAAATGCATACCCGGGGTATCCGTTTTATTTCAATAAATTGCGGTAGCCTTTTCCGTACTGCACGCAGCGGGAAACCCGGCTTAAGGTAGCCGAGGAGATATCCGTTTCGGCGATGACTTGGTTATAGGTCTTGCCCTCCATAAGCAGCTTGGCGGCATAGATCCGCTCTGCCATCTTCTCGATTTCCTTGTGGGTGCACAGATCGTCAAAGAGCAGCTGACATTCCTCGGGGGTGTTCAGCTGGCTGATAATGCGGTACAGCTGGGCGATCTTCTCCTGTTTTTCCATGGGACGACCTCCTCAGAAGGATTCCTGGAAGCCGTGGAGGAACGCGCGGGTCTTCTCGCTCTTGGGATGTTCAAAGACCTCCTCTGGAGTTCCCATTTCCTCAATAACGCCGTCTGCCATATAGATGACCACATCGGCAACGCTCTTGGCAAATTCCATTTCGTGGGTCACCACGATCATTGTGGAATCCTCACCCTTTAAGCCGCGGATGACCCGCAGCACTTCGCCGGTCAGCTCCGGATCCAGCGCGGAGGTGGGTTCGTCAAAGCACAAAATCTCCGGATGCATTGCCAGCGCCCGGGCAATGGCTACCCGCTGCTGCTGACCGCCGGAAAGCTCGCAGGGATAGGACTCCAGCTTGTTGGAAAGACCTACCTGCTCTAATAGACGCTTACCCAGCGCATCCAGCTCCTCGGGAGTGCCTTTTTGCAAAAGAGTGGGCGCCAGTGTGACATTTTTCAGCACATTGTACTGGGGGAACAGGTTGAAGTTTTGGAACACAAGACCGAAATGCAGGCGGTTTTCCCGGATCTGCTCGTCGGTATACTTAGTGCCGGCGGCGAACAGCTGCTTGCCGCCCACAATGATCTCGCCCTCGTCCGGGGTTTCCAGAAAATTCAGACACCGCAAAAGGGTGGTCTTACCGCTGCCGGAGGAGCCGATGATGGCCAAAACTTGTCCTTTTTCCAAGGAAAAGCTGACACCTTTGAGGACTTTGGTCTTGCCAAAATCCTTTTTGATATTTTTTACTTCCAGTATCATATTAACTCCTGAAATAGCTGAGTTTCTTTTCTACCTTGCCCAGCACGATGGTCAAAAAGCCTACAAAAACCAAGTAGAATGCGCCGGTATAGAACAACGGCCAGACCAGTGCCTTGGTGGCGGCCAACTCCTTAGCCTGCTTGATGATCTCGCAGACGACGATACAGTTGGCAAGGGCGGTGTCCTTGATAAGGGTGATGATCTCGTTGGACATGGGGGGAACGATCCGCTGGATCACCTGCTTCAAGATGACATTGCGGAACACCTGACCTTTGGTCATACCCAGCACATAGCCTGCCTCGTACTGCCCTTTGGAAATGCTTTCGATACCGCCCCGGTAGATCTCGGAGAAGTAGCAGGCATAGTTGATAGAAAAGGCGATAAGCACCGCCATAATACGACCGGCATCGGCGATGCCGTAATTGGTGAAGAAGAACCGGTCTACCTTGCTGAACATGGGGAAATTAAACAAAAGACCCGGTACATAATAGATGATGAAGATCTGCAGCATCAGAGGGACACCCCGGACGATCCAGACGATCACCTTCGAAATGGCTTTAATGGGCTTGAAACGGCTCATAGAGCAAAATGCAATGGGCAGACCCAGGGGCACACCGCACAGCAGTGTCACCGCGAAAATCAGCAAAGAGATCAAAAAGCCGTCAAACAGGAAAGCCGTAACTTCCAAAAATGACATATATGTTTCTCCAATAAAAACCTTGATAAATCCGCCGATAACCGCAGGTGATTTCACCTGCGGTTATGGATGAAATTGTGTTTTAAGTTACTTCTTCTGATCGGAGAAGTCGGTGATGGCTGTGTTGGCAACCTTGTACTTGTCGGCCAAAGCCTTGATGGTGCCGTCCTTTGCCAAAGCATCCAGCTGTGCGTTGACATTGGCGGTCAGCTCACTGCCCTTCTTGAAGCCGATTGCGTAGTACTCAACCTCGCTGTCCAGGCCTTCAACGATCTTCAGGTTTGCGTAGTCGCCCTTGCCCACATAGCTCTTAGCCAGCTGTGCATCCAGCACTGCGAAATCCTGAGTGCCGGCGTTGACTTCGCGCAGACAATCGGTCTGTACGGTGAAGCCCTTAATGGTGGCGCCTTCGAAGGTCTTGGCGTAGGTTTCGCCGGCGGAACCGCTTTCTGCAGCGCCCAGCTTGCCCTTCAGATCAGCAGCGGCAGCAATGCCGGAATCGGCCTTCGCAACGACGACCTGACGGTTTTCCATGTAGTTGTAGGAAAAGTCGACCTTCTCGGAACGGGCGATGCCGTCATCGTCCTTGGTGTTGCAGGTGAAGCCGTTCCACACGCAGTCGATAGCGCCGGAGTTCAGATCGGTGTACTTGGATTCCCATTCGATCTCCTGGAAGATAACCTTGTAGCCCATCTTACCAAAGACAGCCTCAGCCAGCTCAGTGTCGAAGCCGACCAGCTTGCCGGATTCGTCCTTATAGTTCATGGGCTCGTAAATGGTGTAGCCGACGACGACGGTCTTTTCTTCGGCCTTGGAGCCATCGGTATTGCCGGTGCCTTCGGTCTTGTCAGCGGGCTTGGTGCAGCCTGCAAAGCAGGCGGCCAGCATCAGAACTGCCAGAATAAGTGCAAGAATCTTTTTCATAATAACATTTCCTTTCTTACAGGGAGGGGGATTCCCTCCGGGTTTTGGTTGATGTCTGCATTATACTTTAGTTCGGTAAAGTTGTAAAGTACTTTTTTGCGTTTTTACCCAACTTTGGCACACTGCACAAAAATCATAGGGAATTTAGCGCTTTACTTTGGTAAAGCGCTGGCATAATTTACAAAAACCAATCCACAATATAAAAAATGGGACGCATTTTCCAATGCGTCCCATAAAAGAGTGCTTATTTTGCGTATTCCACAGCCTTGGTCTCCCGGATCACATTGATCTTGATCTGACCGGGGTATTCCAGCTCGGCTTCGATCTGCTTGGCGATATCCCGGGCAAGCAAAATCATATTGTCCTCGGTGACTTCCTCGGGCTTGACCATAATGCGAACCTCGCGACCAGCCTGGATAGCAAATGCTTTTTCGACACCGGGGTAGGAGCCGGTAAGCTCTTCCAGCTTCTGCAGACGGCGAATGTAGTTTTCCACATTCTCGCGGCGAGCGCCGGGTCTTGCGGCGGAAACCGCATCGGCGGCCTGTACCAGTACAGCGATGACTGTCTTGGGTTCCACATCACCGTGGTGGGATTCGATGGCATTGACCACCACAGGATTTTCCTTGTACTTCCGGGCAAGGTCAGCGCCCAGCTGTACATGGCTGCCCTCGACTTCGTGGTCAATGGACTTGCCCAGATCGTGCAGCAGACCTGCCCGCTTGGCAAGGGCCACATCCACGCCCAGCTCAGAGGCCATCAGACCTGCGATGTGGGCAACTTCGATGGAGTGGTTCAGCACATTCTGACCGTAAGAAGTACGGTATTTCTGACGACCCAGAATCTTAACCAGCTCGGGGTTCAGACCGTGAACACCGGTTTCGTAGCAGGCGCGCTCGCCCTCCTCACGAATGGTGCGGTCCACATCCTTCTTGGCCTTCTCCACGCAATCCTCAATGCGGGTGGGGTGGATACGACCGTCGGCAATCAGCTTTTCAAGGGCAAGTCTTGCCACCTCCCGGCGAACCGGGTCAAAGCTGCTGACGGTGATGGCTTCGGGGGTATCGTCGATGATCAGATCCACTCCGGTGATGGTTTCCAGGGTGCGGATATTCCGACCCTCGCGGCCGATGATACGACCCTTCATCTCATCGGTAGGCAGGGGCACAACGGAAACCGTTGCTTCTGCTGCATGGTCTGCAGCGCAGCGCTGAATGGCGATGGACAGGATCTCCCGTGCTTTTTCGTCGCACTCGTCCTTCATCTCCTGCTCGATCTCCTTGATCTTCATAGCAGTGTCGTGACGGATGTCCTCTTCCACGGTTTTCAGCAGGAATTGCTTTGCCTGCTCCTGGGTCAGACCGGAGAGCTTCTCCAGGGTTGCCAAGTGGGCTTTCTTTACGGCCTCAGTCTCTTCCTTGACCTTGGCGGCTTCCTCCAGACGGCGGGCCAGTTCTTCTTCCTTCTTTTCGAAGTTCTCAGCCTTCTTATCCAGAGTTTCTTCCTTCTGCTGCAGACGGCGTTCCTGCTTTGTCAGCTCGGCGCGCCGCTCTTTGACTTCTTTTTCGTACTCTGTGCGAGATTTGTGGATCTCATCCTTGGCTTCCAGAAGCATTTCCTTCTTGCGGCTCTCACCGCTGCGGATGGCTTCGTTGATCAGCCGGGTGGCCTCTGCCTCAGCAGAACCGATCTCCCGTTCACTGACGCGCTTACGGTAAGCAATGCCTACTGCAAAGCCGACGATCGTCATCACCACGACAGCCGCGGCAGCCAATACAATGTGTAAAGGTTCCAAAATCATCACTAAGCACCTCCTTTGTAGAATAGGCATCGCCAAAGGAGTGGACGCAATGGACCTCATGTTGTTCAATTTGCAAAATTAAGTACCGAAACATCGGTAAAATGATTTAAGCATAAAAAAACGCCATGGGGCGCAAAACGCAACTCCGGCAAATGCCGAGGTTATCATGAAACGCCGGGGATTTCGCCGCCAGCGTACACCATACCGAATCTATTGTACTTGCATCACGGGGGAATGTCAAGGATAAATCCGGAAAAGCCGGAAGTTTTTCTGGGTAGAAGACCGAGCAGGGGGATAAATCGGCGGAAAATCCGTTGACAACGAATTTTTGCCGTGGTAGAATAGCCCCAATGCGGGCATGGTGGAATTGGTAGACTCGGTGGATTTAGGTTCCACTGCCAAAAGCGTGCAGGTTCGAGTCCTGTTGCCCGCACCAAACGCAAGCGAGGAGGCTGTTGGCTTCCTCGCTTGTGTTTTTTGTTAAGACAAGACAGGTATTGAACCCTTTTTGTGCAAATAGGGGTTTACTTTTCGTTGCAGGGTTGATAAAATAGTTGCAAATGAAACTGTTGCAAACGCAACGAAAGGAGTCCGAATGTCAAAGATTGTTTGTTATTTGACCCATATTGCCCGTTGCGGGGCGCAATACCGCAACCGGCGGATGGAGCCGTGGGGCATCCGCGCCCGGCAGGCAAGCCTGCTGCTGGAAATCTGCGCCACCCCCGGTATCTCTCAGGATACGCTGGCGCGGCGGGTGTTTTTGGATAAGAGTGTGGTTGCACGAGCACTTGCCAATTTGGAGGAACAGGGGCTGGTGGAGCGATCCACCTGTCAAAAGGATCGGCGGGTCATCCGTCTGCATCCCACTGAAAAAGCACTGCAATTGCAACCGCAGTTACGGGTGATAGGCATGCAATGGGAACAGTATCTCACAGATGGCATGACCGATGAAGAAATTGGTATGCTGGAATCTTTGTTGCAGCGATTGCAGCAAAGGGCGGCAGAATGGAGGGTGAACGAGGAATGAAACGGCTGTTTTCCTACATAAAGCCCTACGGCTGGTATATTCTGCTGACCGTGTCCATCAAGTTCATTGCCACGGTGTTTGAGCTGTTTATCCCCAGCTTGATGGAAACGATGATCGACGAAAAGGTTCCCGAGGGGGCATTGATGCCCATTTTGGTACTTGGCGGACTGATGCTTTTGTGCGCTGCCCTGTCTTTGGGCGGCAATATATTGGCAAACCGGATGTCTGCCACCAGCGCCGGCCGCATCACCAAGCAGCTGCGCCACGATCTGTTTTCCAAGCTGGAAAATCTGTCTGCCCGGCAGATGGACGAGCTGACCGTGTCCTCGGCTGTATCCCGGCTCACCAGCGACAGCTACAATTTCAATCAGATGCTGGCGCGGATCCAGCGGATGGGCATTCGCGCGCCCATTTTGCTGGTAGGCGGTGTGATGATGATGCTGCTGAAGGATTGGGTTTTGGCATTGGTGTTGGTGGCATTGATGCCCATACTGTCTTTTGTGGTGATAAAATCCACCCAAAAGGCGCTGCCCCTGCGGTTTCAAGCTCAAAATGTGCTGGATGATATGGTGCAGGTGAGTCAGGAGAATATCACCGGCATCCGGGTCATCAAGGCGCTGGGCAAGACCAATTATGAAAAAAAGCGCTTCGGTGGGGTAAACAAGGAACTGTCGTCCACCATTTTGAAGGCGGATATGTACACCATTATCTCCAATCCGGCAACCAATCTGCTTTTGAACATCGGTCTGACGATGGTGGTGCTGGTGGGTGCCTACCGGGTCAATGCCGATGCCATTAAACCCGGTGTCATCATTGCATTTTTGCAATACTTTAATATGATTTTGATGGCGACTATGGGCATCACCCGTATCTTTATTATGTGGGCAAAGGGTGAAGCCAGCGCCCAGCGGATCGCCGATGTGCTGGCCACAGAGCCGGAGCTGCAGGTGCAAGCGGGCGGCGCGCCCGAAACGGCTGCGCCCCACATTGAGTTTAAGAATGTGACCTTTTCCTATACCGGTGTAGGCACCAATGTGGAAAATTTGAGTTTCCGCTTGGAACACGGACAGACTTTAGGCATTTTGGGACCCACCGGCTCCGGAAAATCCACCGTTATTAACCTGCTTTTGCGGTTCTACGACCCGGATCAGGGTCAAGTTCTCATCGATGGGCAGGACTTAAAGACCATCGATTATGAGACCCTGCGGAGCAAATTCGGCGTTGTGTTCCAAAATGACTTTGTGACAGAAGGTACCATCGGGCACAATCTGCGATTCTTCCGTCCGTTGGAGGATGCCCGCCTGCAAAAGGCGGCGCAGGATGCCCAAGCGGAGTTTATCCGGGAAAAAGAGGGGCAGATGGAGGCGGAAGTGGCTGTCCGGGGCAACAATCTCTCCGGTGGTCAAAAGCAGCGGCTGCTCATCGGCAGAGCCTTGGCAGGCGACCCGGAGATCTTGATTTTGGACGATGCATCCTCTGCGCTGGACTATCAGACCGATGCCAATCTCCGCCGGGCGCTCCGTGAAAACTACCGCAATACCACCACCGTGATGGTGGCGCAGCGGATCAGTAGTCTCCAGCATGCGGATCTGATCCTTGTGCTGGAGGAGGGTAAGGTGATCGGTGCCGGTAAGCATACAGAGCTTTTGGAAAGCTGTGAAGAGTACCGCATCATCGCCCAAACCCAGATGGGCGAAGGAAAGGAGGGCGCGTAATGGCAAATCCTGCTTTGATCTCCGGAGGCCCCGGCGGTCGCTTTTCCCGGGGTGAAAACAACGGCGATACTCGGAAATTTGAAGCCAAAAAGCTGAATAAAGGCGCGATTTTGAAGCGCCTTTGGCGGTATTTGGGCAGAAACCGGGTGCTTTTGGTGCTGGCGCTTTTCTTTTCCGTCACCAGCTCCGCACTGGCGCTGTACGGACCCAAACTGTCCGGCAAGGCACTGGATGCGGTGGCTTTGGGCGCAGGCAAGGTGGATTTTGACACCGTGTTCTCCTGCGTGAACCTGATGATTATTTTCTATATTTTCTCGTCACTGCTTGCCTACTTGCTACGGTTTGTGATGCTGAAGATCTCCCGGGCGGTTACCCTGCAGATGCGCCACGATATCTTTGAAAACCTCTCCGGTCTGCCGGTCAGCTTTTTTGACAAGTATCAGACCGGCGACATCATCAGCACCATCACCTACGATGTGGACACGGTGGAGCAGTCGCTGTCTGCCGACCTTGTGCATATTCTCACCAGCACCATCACTGTGGTGGTTTCCCTTGTGATGATGCTGACCATCGCACCCAAGCTGGTGCTGGTGTTCTTGATTACAGTGCCAGCTACTGTGCTGTTTACCAAGTGGCTGACCGCAAGAGTCCGTCCCCTGTTCCGCCGCCGAAGCGCCAAGCTGGGCGCACTGAACGGCTTTGTGGAGGAGATGCTGGGCGGACAGAAGACCATCCGGGCCTACGGTCGGGAAAAGGCGGTACTGGAAGAATTCGATAAGAAAAACAGCGATGCCATCGAAGCCTACACCAAGGCGGAAGCCAACGGCACCGTCACAGGTCCCGGTGTCAATTTTATCAACAATGCATCCCTGGCGCTGGTGTGCATTTTCGGCTCCGTGCTGTTTATGAAGGGGCAGATCACCCTCGGCAATCTGGGTTCTTTTGTGCAGTATTCCCGGAAATTTTCCGGACCCATCAACGAATTTGCCAACATCATTTCTGAGTTGCAAAGCTCCTTTGCCGCAGCGGAGCGGATCTTCGCGCTGATGGATGCGCCTCGGGAGCCTGCCGATGAGGAGAACGCAGAGGTTCTGGAGCAGGTGCAAGGAGATGTGCGGCTGGAGGATGTGGACTTTTCCTATGATCCCCAAGTACCCATCATTCAAAAGCTGAATCTTCACGCAAAGCCCGGCTCGCTGACCGCCATTGTAGGTCCCACCGGCGCCGGCAAGACCACCATCATCAATCTCCTGATGCGGTTTTACGATGTAGACGGCGGCACGGTCTATGTGGACGGTAAGGATATCCGAACCTTGACCCGGAATTCTTTACGGAGAGCATATACGATGGTGCTGCAGGATACTTGGCTGTTCCAAGGCACGATTTATGAGAACATTGCCTACGGCAAGCCGGATGCAACTATGGAGGATGTGGTGCGGGTTGCCAAGGCCGCCCATATCCACGGCTACATCTCCCGGCTGCCCAAGGGGTATGACACGGTGCTGTCCGATAACGGTACTTCCATTTCCAAGGGTCAGAAACAGCTTTTGACCATTGCAAGAGCTATGCTGCTGGATGCGCATATGCTGATTCTGGATGAGGCGACCTCCAATGTGGATACTCGCACAGAGCAGCGGATCCAGGCGGCAATGCGCACGCTGATGCAGGGCAAGACCTGCTTTGTCATTGCCCACCGGTTGTCCACCATCCGCTCTGCGGATAACATTCTGGTGCTGGACAAAGGTCGCGTGGTGGAACAGGGCACCCACGAGGAGCTGATGGCAAAGCAAGGCTTCTACCGCAAGCTCTACGATTCCCAGTTTGACAGTGTTTCCTGAAAGCAGCAAAAGGACACCCCTCCGGGGGTGTCCTTTTTGGGTACGCATCCGAAAGCGGTGTCATAGAATGTGTAGGGCGGTTATCAGCCGCCCGTTGCCCTAAGAAAATTATCAAAAACTGTACTTTTCTTCCGGGAAGGGTTGCAATATGGCAAAATTTGGGCTACAATAGCAGGAAATGTCATTTAGGAGAGAATTTTGCAATGATCTATCAGAATGTTTTGGATGCTATGGGAAATACCCCGATGATTCAGCTGAACCGGATGGTGCCGGAAGGCGCTGCCCGTGTGCTGGTGAAATATGAAGGGCTGAATGTGGGCGGTTCTATCAAGACCCGTGTTGCCTACAATATGGTGATGGATGCGGTGCGTCGCGGGAAGATCACCAAGGATACGATTATCGTGGAGCCTACCTCCGGCAATCAGGGCATCGGCCTTGCGCTGGTGGGTGCGGTGTTGGGATATAAGGTGCGGATCGTTATGCCGGATTCTGTCAGTGTGGAGCGGCAGAAGCTGATGCGCCACTACGGCGCAGAGGTGGTGCTGATCCACGATGCCGGCAACATCGGCGATGCCATCGAGGCCTGTTTGCAGACCGCTCTGCGGATGCAGCGGGAGGATCCCAATGTCTTTGTGCCCCAGCAATTTGAGAACCCTGCCAATCCTATGATCCACCGGTATCAGACCGGTCTGGAGATTTTGGAGCAGGTGGGCGGTCCAATCGACGGTTTCTGCTCCGGTATCGGCACCGGCGGCACCATCACCGGCATCGGTGAGACATTGAAGGCGCTGAATCCCCATATGACCATTTGGGCGGTGGAACCGGCAAATGCCGCCATTTTGGCAGGCGGTACGGTGGGCACCCATTTGCAGATGGGTATTGGCGACGGTTTGATCCCGGCCATTCTGAATCAGAATATTTATGAGGATATCTATATCGTCAGCGATGAAGAGGCTTTGAAAACGGCGCAGCGGCTTGCCCGGGAGGAGGGCTTGATGTGCGGTATTTCCTCCGGCACCAATGTGGCGGCAGCCATTCAGTTGGCAAAGAAGCTGGGTCCGGGAAAGACGGTGGTCACCGTCCTGCCGGATACCGCAGAGCGGTATTTCTCCACCCCGCTGTTTGAAGAATAAGGAACATTCCACAGACCACCGGTTTGACCGGTGGTCTTGCTTTTTATATTGGTATATTTAACCAAACGGTTAAATAATTATTGACAACCTCGCGTGCGTGTGCTATTCTATATTTAACCAAGAGGTTAAATGAAAGGAAGGCGATACTGTGGGCATCCAAAAAACCATGAAGGCCCTGTCCGACCCCAGCCGTAGAGAGATCTTGGAGCTGTTAAAAGCCGGACGGCTCTCTGCCGGTGAGATCACAGAAAAATTTCCCGTCAGCGGCGCAGCGGTTTCCAAGCATCTTTCCGTATTGAAAGAAGCGGATCTCATCCGGGATACCCGGGAAGGCAAATTTATTTACTATGAACTCAATGCCTCTGTTTTGGAGGAAGTTATGCTGTGGCTTACCCGCTTGAAAGGAGAAGTAAAATGATCAAGAAGAATTGGAAGACACTGGTTATTACATCCGTGATAATTCTGCTGCCCATTTTGGTAGGTGTCATCCTGTGGGAGCAGCTGCCGGAGAAAATGCCCAGCCATTGGAATGCGTCCGGTCAGATCGATGGCTGGAGCAGTAAGGCCTTTGCGGTATTCGGTATGCCGCTGATTATGCTGGCAATGCAATGGCTGTGCACATTGGGGACCGGTGCCGATCCCAAAAAGAATAACCATTCCGTTAAAGTTGTGCATTTGGTTCTTTGGATCATCCCTGTGCTGAATGTCCTGATGAGTACACTCACTTACGCTGTCGCCATGGGAAAGCAAGTGCGGATGGAAGTGATTATGCCGGTGTTTATTGGACTTGTCCTTGCCATCGTGGGCAATTACCTGCCCAAGTGCAAGCAGAATTACACCATTGGCATTAAGATCCCTTGGACGCTGAACAGCGAAGAAAACTGGAATAGAACACACCGCTTTGCCGGAAGGCTTTGGCTTGTTTGCGGTCTTGCGATTATACTCACAGGCTTTTTCGGCGGTTTTTGGATTTTCTTTGGCATTGTGCTTGTGATGGTTTTTGTACCAGTTCTGTATTCCTATTTGCTCCACCGGAAAGGCATCTAAAACTTGATAAAAAGCCGACCTATGACAACCATAGGTCGGCTTTTTTTATATAACCAGTTCAATGTCCAGCATTTTGCAGAAGTCCCGGAGGGCTTCGGCGTGGTCGCCAAAGGCGACGATCACATGCTGGCTGTACACGTTTTGTGCAAATTCCGGCACGGTGCAGGAGGTGGGGAACACTTCCAGACTGGGCAGCTGGGGTGCGGGATCGTCCCAACCGTATTCATTCCAAGCAGGCGGGGTCTTGGCCTCGGCGGTGTAGACGTGCATTTTGTACTTGCCTTTGCTATAGGCAAGACGGGCGCAGGTCACGAAGCCGGTCTTGACCTTGGACACATTCAAAAGGCTGGCATTGAGCAGACCGAAGGCTGCCGGCAGCACGGTGACATCGCCGTCAGTTGCGGCTTTGGGAATGAAGTCCGGCACACCGATGAGCATAGAATTCTCGAAGAATTCGTAGTACTCCAGATAGGGGACGGTCTGTCCGGAGATGTACTTCATAATCAGCTGGGTCACGGCGCCCATCACATCGTTTTCCGGCACTGTGAGCACACCGCAGTAGTGCTCCAGCAGCATAAACACCATAGCAGGGGGGAAGCCCTCCAGCTTTTTCATACCGTCCACATCGATCAAAGTGATGGCTTCCCAGCCGCGCTCAGCGATCTTCTTGGCGATGGCAAGGGCATACTTCACACCCTGCTCGATCACGGAATCGTCGCAGGCTTTCTTGAAGACCCAGTTTTCCTTGACAAACTTCACACCTTCAGCAACCTTACCTGCTTCCAGTGTGTCGATGGCGCGGATCATTTCCAGCATCTCGTAGGGTTCTACCTCCACACCCAGCTGACCTCGCATGGAGTTGCCCTCAAACTGGGTGCCGTACAGAAGCATATCCCGGTAACCCATAGTGCCTACACGGGCAGAACGCAGGTTGTGACGGGCACAGGCGGCAGCGATGAAAGATACGATGCTGTCCATAGGCCAAGGCTTGTCGATGATGTTGTATACATATTTGAAAGTGTAATCCAGCGCTTCAAAGGCAGGACGCAGGGCGGTGGTGCCGGCCTGCTCGGCGGTGGTGATGATCCGACCGTTTTCCTTCCAGCCGCAAAGACCCCACAAAAGCATGGGGATGTGGCGGAAATGGTCGGTGACCCGGATGACGGCGTGGGTGGGGATCCAACCGGCGATGCACACCACAAGACAGCTCAAATCCAAGCCTGCCAGCTTGTTGTAAGCGGCATCGGCGGTTTCATAAGCGGGATCGTCAATGACAAGACCGCCGTCAATCACACCGGCTACCTTTGCCTGCAGGGCAGCCAAGGCTTCGTCGTGCTTCATCTGCAGCCGCTCGATGGGGGTGTTGACCTCACCGAAGCAAACAAATCCGATTTGATTCATAGTGTCCTCCTGTTATTCTTCAAAAAGCTTGTTGATTTCGTTCAGGGTGTTTCTGACCAAAATATCGCCGCCTTGGTGACCCACATTGCCGCTGGAGATGTAGGCGCTGTAATGACCGCCCTTTTCTGCCTTTTCCGTGGGCAGATAGCCGCTTGTGCCGCAGCAAAGCTGAACAATAAAGGTCTGAGCGGCGAAGCTGCGGGCTTTGATGCGGTTGCCGTAGTCCAGGAACAGCTCGAAGGGGTTGGTGGCTATGGCAATGTCGCCCAAGCGAATGACATGGTATTCGATGGGGTAGACTTCGGTGAATTGCTGTTCCCGGTAGCGCCGGATGGTGCCGGTGTGGACATGCATACGGGCATTGTCCTCAAAGTTGAACTCGCCCTTTTCAATGATCTTATTTGCGTAATATTCCAGCTCCCGGACAGCGTGGTTGTATTCAGAAATGGTGGCTTTCCGCAGGGGAAGATCCAGCGTCAATGCCTTGTGGCAGAACACACCGTCACACTGCAGCTCGGTGACCTCTTCCAGTACGGAGAGGATCTCGCCCGCGACCCGCTTGCCTGCCCGGTTGCAGCCGGAAATGTCGAACATAGAGGGGTCAGCTTTCCGCTTGAGGGGGTTGGGACGCTTGATGTTGGGGTCGTTGATGGGTGTTTCGGGCTGTACCCAGCGGACAAGGTCACGGGGACATTGATCGCCGCCTGCGCCGCACAGACCCAAAAGGTAAATGTGCTCGCCCAGCTTTTCCCGCAGGATTGCTTTCGCTCTGCCCCAGTAGTCGGCAGAGATGAAATTCCGGTGCTCCAAAATCTGGGAGGGGCAGGCGATATTCGCCACCACACCGGTGAGCTTTTTGTCCTTATCAAAGGTGTACAGCAGCTCGATGCCGGAGTCATTACCGCCCTCCAAAGCAACGAAGTTGGCGGTATTCACATCGCCCCACATCTGGGCAGAGCCGTCATCGTAAGCCACCCGGCGGCACATACCCACCGCGGCACGACCAAACTCATTGGCATAGTAAGCCTCTGTCCGGTTTTCCCAAGCCTGTTTTGCGGCAAGGGCAATTTTCTTAACAACCAGCTGCTGCGCTTCTTCCAGAGTAATCACATCGTCGCCTGCGGTGACCAGGGGTGTGTATTGCTTGTCAGCAGGCAGAAATTCTTCCATAATGGAAGCATTGCTGTTAAAACCGTTGGAGGTGGGGGGAGTCGGTAGCTTCAAGGTCGCGTGGGTGTGAGTGGCAGCTACCACCAGCGCTTCCGGCGCTACATCGGGACAGATGCGGGCAAATTCCTCTCTTACCAACTGCAGGGTGTAGGTATCCAGGGATGTCAGATCCGCAGACATCAGAATCAGCTGCTCTTCGCCGGATTCCACTGCCATCGCCGTTACGGTGATCTCCGAGTCTACAGATTCGGAAATGCGCTCATAGAACTGACCGCCCAGCTGGGTTTTCTTATCGGGCATAAGGCTTTCCTCTGCCCAACCGATCAATAATTTCATAAAAATTCTCCTTTTTATAGTTCTTTAATAAGTACGGCGCTGTGAACGGGTAAGTCCGGCACAGGTTTATTGGTAGCCGTTTGCCCAGTTTTCGTCATAGTGGCGGATAATATGCTCACAGATCACTGCCCATTTTTTGAAATCCTTGGGAGGCATATTCCCTTCCATAAAACTGTATAGTTTTAGTTTATTTTATTTAGCCCATATAATCAAGACAAAGGAATACGAAAAATTTTCGAATATCACACTTGCAAGTAAAATACCGGGAGGATATAATAAAAGTGGGTGATGAAAAAATGATGACACTCTCTAAAATCGCAAAGCTTGCCAATGTTTCCGTGTCCACGGCATCCAAAGCATTTTCCGGCAGCACCGAGGTCAATGAAGAAACCAGACAGATGATCTTTCGCGTTGCCAAGGAACAGGGCTGTTTTAAAAAATTTTACAATGCCAAATACCAAAAGCTGGTGATCGCGGTCATTGCGCCGGAGTTTCGGAGCGTCTATTATGCCCGGTATCTGTCCTATATTCAGCAATGGCTGAAGAAGGAAAACTGTGAATTGTGTGTTTCTTCCACGGATTTTTCCCCAAGAAAAGAAAAGGACTTGCTTGAGTATTACTATAAAAATGCCGATGTAGACGGAATCATTCTGATTGATGCAGAGAATGAGGAATTTGAGAAATATGAGATTCCTATGGTGTGTGTCAATTTTGAAAAAGGCTCCGAAGATGTTTGCTCCGTCAGAAAAAACGCACGACCCGCGCTGGAAAAAAGTATTCTGTACTTGCTGGAAAAAGGTGTGCGGTCGATTGGTTTCATCGGTGAAGAACTTACTGAGGGAAAGCTGCGGCTGTTTCGGGAAATACTCCTGCAAAATGGAGTCACACCGGAGGACGACCTTATAATCACCACGAAAGGACGGTTTTCTGAGGGCGGATATCAGGCGATGGAAGCGTTGTTTGCCAAAAAGAAGTTACCAAGAGCCATCATTTGCGGATACGATTATATGGCTATCGGCGCCATCCGCTGCATTTACGATCACGGACTTTCCGTTCCGGAGGATATTGCAGTGCTGGGTATGGATGATATTGTCGAGGCAAAGTACCTAAATCCGCCACTGGCTTCCATTTCTATGTGTACTGAGGAGATCTGCCGATTGGCGGCGGAGACAATCGTAGGTCGTATCAACGGGGAGGATGTACCCTGTCAGAAAACAGTGGATGCGGTTTTATGCCTCAGAAAATCCTTTGAAATATAAGAAAAGGACGACACGAAAGTGTCGTCCTTTTTATCAGTTTGCGGCTTTTTGGATTTCCAAGGTTGCCCGGGTGGCACGGAATACATCCTCCATAGGCAGGACGGTAGCGCCCTGTCCGGAGAGGAATTGGTGGAAATCAGTGAGATAGTCTGTTTCCACAGCCTTTTCTTCCAGTTCGATGGGTTCCTTTTCTCCGGCCAGATAATAGTAGGCCTTTTCGTCGTTCAGAGAGAATCGGATCACACCCTTGGTGCCCCAAATGTAGAACTGCCAGTAATAGGGCAGGGCAAATTCCACACCGTCGGGAATGGCATAGGAAACATCAGCCATAATGCCGGCACCGTTGGTGGCGGTGAGCATCAGCTGTCCGCTTTCTTTGAAGTTTGGCTGCTTGTCGGCAAACTTGTTCCAAGTCCGGGCAGCCAGGATCTTGTCGGTGTGCAGATCCAAAGCATATGCCAGTGCATCGATGCCGTGGATGGCGATATCGTTGATGACACCGCCGTGCTTACCCTCTTCAAAGTACCACATGGGTCGTCTGCCATACTGCAGCGGATGCTGACCGCCGAAGCAGACATTGTTGATTTGACCCAGCGCGCCGCTCTCAAACAGCGCCTTCAGCGCCCGGATGCGCTTCTCAAACCGCATGGTGAACATACAGCTGACGGTCAGATTTTTCTCCTTGGCCAGCTGCTCGATTTTGTCCAGCTCGGCAAGGTCGGTGCAAAGAGGCTTGTCAGCAATCACATGCTTGCCTGCCTCCAACGCCCGGATGGCCATACCGCCCCGGTCACCGTAGCAGCCGCCCAGCGCCACGACTTCCACCTCCGGGTCAGCAAGCAGTGCATCGTAGGTGGGGTAGTTACATTCTACCCCCTGTGATTGCGCCTGTGCTATGGATTCCGGATCTTCCTCAAAGGCACCGGTGATCCGGTAAAGGGGATTTTCTTTCGCCATGGTATACAGCACAAAAATATGGCTGTGCCGCAGACCTGCAAATGCAATATTCATAGTGTCCTCCTCAGGGCAAGATGACCTCTACGGTCTTGCCGGTTTCGTAGGCTTCC
Source organism: Faecousia sp. (assembly GCA_045646665.1). GTDB lineage: Bacteria > Bacillota > Clostridia > Oscillospirales > Oscillospiraceae > Faecousia. Next base: position 38,800 of record JAZRLE010000108.1, read on the forward strand.
TTGATGGCGTTCATATAGTATACAGGGGTCATCAGCTCTTCATAGGTGTAGTGCATTTCACCCTTGCGTACAACATCCACAAAGCTCTGGCACTCCTTCTCGAAGCAACCCTCACCGGTGATTTCCCGCAGATAAGCGCCCTCGGCGGTGTACAGGACAGCGGAATAGTCCTCAGCGCCCACCTTAAAATGGTTGGCAACGGAGAAGCCGTCATAATGCACTGTGGCGCAGACGCCGTTTTCGTATTTGACGGCGGTGACGCTCTTGGGGTTAAAGCCGAAGATCTCCAGAGTCATCTCCGTCAGATGGGAGGCGTAGAAATAAAAGCCGCTATAGGGGCTGTCCAGATAAACAGGGGCGGACAGAGCGCCACCGTAAATGGGCTTGTTTCCGGCCAGTACATAAGACCGCAGCTCCTGAATGTGCTGATCGTATTTTACGGAAGAACCGCCGCACAGAGGAACACCCTTTTCCTTTGCCAGTGCGACCAGAGCCTGGGCATCGGAGAGCTTGACGGTGAAGGGCTTGTCCACAAACAGGGGGATGCCGGCCTCCAGGAAGGGCTTTGCGTAGGGATAATGGTGCTTGCCGTCCCGGGAGGTGATCATTACGGCGTCTACCAGACCCAGCATATCCTCTACCTTGTCAACGATGACAGCGTCAGGGAACAGCGCCTGTACCTTTTCGCTCTCAGCTCTGTCCTCATCGCCGTAGATGGCGGTGATCTTCATATCCTGCAGCGCGGGGTCTTTGGAAAAAATGTCGGCAAATGCCATTGCGTGGGAGTTTTCGCTGCCCACCATACCGATTCTGTATGTTTTCATAACGATAATCCTTCCTTATTCAAAGTTGTAGATTGCTTCGATCAGAGCCACAGCCCGGCCGCCCTCCTTGGCGGTCATAACCAGCGCCTGCTGACCTTGGATAGCGCCGATGAAGTTGCCGATCTGCTGAGCGTGGAGGGCACTGTTCATAGCGGAGGGGTCGCTGGCGGTGTTGCCGGTGGCGCAGGCTTTGGATTCCTCGCTCTCGGTGTAGTCTTCACCCTTCAGGATCAGCTTTTCAATGCGGTTTTCCACCAATACCACGGAGCCTTCCGTGCCGGTGATCTCCAGCCGGCGCTCAAAGCCGGGATTGGAGCAGGTGGATGCCTCGATAACACCCAGCGCGCCGTTTTCAAACTCCAGCATGGCAACAGACTGGTCTTCCACCTCGATGTTGTGGAAATAGGTGCGGTTCTTTGCGCACAGCAGCTTGGCATCGCCTGCCAGATACAAAAGCAGATCAACACCGTGGATGCCCTGATTCATCAGCGCGCCGCCGCCGTCAAACTTCCGGGTTCCCTTCCAGTTGCTGGAGGCATAGTAAGCAGGATCCCGCCAGTATTTCATGTACAGGTCGCAGAACACCAGCTTGCCGAAGGCATTTTCAGCCAAAAGCTTGCGAATCTTCTGCACATCCTTGGAGAAACGGAGCTGGCAGATGACGGTCAGCACACAGCCGCTCTTGGCAGCCTCTTCTTCCAGCTGCTTGGTTTCCTTGGCAGTAAATGCCATGGGCTTTTCCAGCACCACATGTTTTTTTGCCTGCAATGCCTGCAGAGCATTGGGAGCATGGAAGCCACTGGGGGTGCAGATACACACTGCGTCGATCTGAGGGTCTGCCAGCATAGCTTCATAGCTTTCGTAGGCACGGATATTATATTTTTCTGCAAAGCTCTTGGCAAACTCCGGCATGGCGTCTGCAACGCCTACCAGTTGGGCATCTTCCAGACTTAAAATGGCATCGGCATGAAAACGGGCGATCATACCGCAGCCGAGAATTCCAAAGCGTACTTTTGTGTTATTCATAATACATTCCATCCTATTGTGTTGTTTTACCGCTGCCGCTTCGGCTTTGACGGGGTGATGTCCCGTAATACTTCTTGTAGCAGCGGGAGAAATAATTGGCATTTTCAAATCCGCAGGAGGCGGAAACTTGGGAAATGCTCTTGTCTGTGTTGGCTAACAGCACATTGGCCACCCGCAGGCGGAAATCCCGCAGGTATTCCATGGCGCTTTTTTGGGTGACGGCTTTAAATACCCGGCAGAAATAGTGCTTGCTCACATTGCACAGGTTTGCCAGTTCATCCACCGTCAGTGACTGCTGGTACTGATTCTTGATACATCGCAGTGCCGGTTCGATCACCGAATACAGTCGCAGCTCACTTTTTTCCGGGGTGGTTTCGTCAACAATACCCTTGCGCAGCAATGTGGCAAAAAATGCCATCAGAAGCCCCCGGATCATCAGATCACTGGATTCTTTTTTGTTGCAAACTTCTTGCGCCGCTTTCATCAGCAATCCGTGCATCTGTTTGTCGCCGGCAAACAAGGTTTGAAACCGCTTGTCTTCGGCAAACAGAAGTTTGCGCAGATCCAGTTCCGGGGTGCCGGAAAAATAGTCCAGCGGCAGCATAAACAGATGGTATTTTCCCTTTTCATCGCCGGTGTTAACGGTGGCGTGGAACTCATAGGGGTTGATGACCACAATATCCCCTGCCGTAACATTGATGGTCTGGGACTCTACCAGCAGGGTGGCGGTGCCTTCATAAAAGCACTTGATCTCGATGTCCTCGTGCAGGGCATTGTTGCCTGAAAGGTTCATGACCTTGTCGGTGTGGGACACCTTATCTGTCATTATTTTATAGGAACTATCCGGGTGCATAGGGCATCTTCCTTTTCAAAAGATTTATGGATCACAGCTCCAGTTTCAGAATGCGGATGGCATTGTCACGGAGGATATTTTTGTAATTATCTGCGCTGAGCTTGCCGTCGTCGAGCATTTTGTTCAGGAAGTTGCGGAACTCGAAGGTAAACTCGCAGTGAACAGTGCAGATATCGCAACCGTACATAATTCTGTCACCGAATTCTGCGAAGAACTGTGCAGCGTGCTCGGGATCACGCATCATAGCGTTGCTGCCGCTGCCGGCAGACAGGTCGCAGTACAGGTTGGGGTACTTGCGCATCAGCCGTGTGATGGTGCCGCCCTCCACTACCGGACCGGTGGGATAGCCGCCACGCTTTTCTTGGGTCAGATCGCCGGAAACTTCAGCCCAGAATGCCTGAGAGTGACCGATGATCTTCAGGTTGGGATGGTTTGCCAGCACCTTTTCAATGCGGGGCAGACCCACATCGTCATAAATGCCGTAGTCCACATTGGGTTGTGGGGCGATGTGGATCATAATAGGCAGATCGCATTCCTCGCAGGCACTGAAGAAGTTCTCCATTTTGGGATCGTCCACATACAGATTGGCGGTCACCTCGCCCACACCCTTAGCGCCCAGCTTCTTATAGTGCTTCAGCAGATACACAAGGTCGCTTTGGGAGGTGTTCTGGTGGGCGCGGGGATCCACATTGCAGAACCAGTCAAACCGGTCGGGATGCTGGTCCACCAGGTACTTGGTCTGCTCACTGGACAGGACAGACATCTGCCCCTCAGGAGAGGAGATGGGCAGCAGAATGCTCTTTTCCACACCCAGCTTGTCATAGATTTCAATCAGCTCGTCACCGGAGATCATCCGCCAGCTGGGGTCGTTATCTTCTGTCTGATAGGGAGGGAAATACTGGGGGAACAGGGTTGCGTGAGAGTGCACATCAATCGCTTTGAGCTTTTTTATATCATTCATAAGGCTGCCTCCTAAAGATATAGATACATCTATTATTATAAAGCGGCTGTCATAAAAATCAAGGCACAAGGTTGCTTGTATTAGCACAATATTGACATATTTTTTTGTTTTTACAAAATAAAAGGCAAATTATAGCCATATTTTTCTGCTTACTAGGGGGGATTTTATGCTTGCGCATAAAAACAAAAGATGGTATAATATTGTGCGGAAAAACAGGCTATACCTGTGTGAAAGGAAAGAAACGCAATGCAGTATGATGTAATTATCGTGGGCGCAGGTCCCGGCGGTATCTTTGCCGCTTATGAGCTGATGCAGAAAAAGCCTTCTTTGAAGGTGGCGGTTTTTGAGGCAGGACACCCTCTGAGCAAGCGTAGCTGTCCTATTGACGGTGAGAAGGTGAAAAGCTGTATCGGCTGCAAAACCTGCTCCATTATGAGCGGTTTCGGCGGTGCCGGCGCTTTCTCCGCCGGCAAATATAACATCACCAATGATTTTGGCGGAACACTGTACGAGTATATCGGCAAGAAAAAGGCGCTGGAGCTGATGCGCTATGTGGATGAGATCAATCTGCGGTACGGCGGCGAGGGTACAAAACTGTACTCTACTGCCGGTTCCCGGTTCAAGACCCTGTGCATCCAGCACGATCTGCACCTTCTGGATGCATCTGTCCGCCATTTGGGTACGGATATCAACTATGTGGTGCTGGAAAATCTGTATGCCTATCTGCAGGATAAGGTGGAGTTTTTCTTCGATACTCCGGTGCAATCCGTGCAGGTGGAAGAAAATGGGTACACCGTTGTCTGCAAGAACGGCGCTTACCGGTGCGATGATTGTATCATTTCTGTGGGTCGCAGTGGCAGTAAGTGGATGGAAACGGTGTGCAAGGAGCTGGAGATCCCCACCGAGTCCAGCCGTGTGGATATCGGCGTCCGGGTGGAACTGCCCGCGGCTGTATTTGCCCACCTGACCGACGAACTGTACGAAAGTAAAATCGTCTACCGCACCTCCCAGTATGGGGACAAAATCCGTACCTTCTGTATGAATCCCAAGGGTGCGGTGGTCAATGAAAATACCAACGGCATCATCACCGTCAACGGTCACAGTTATGAAGACCCCGCCAAGCAGACGGAAAACACCAATTTTGCGCTGTTGGTGGCGAAGCATTTCTCTGAGCCCTTCAAGGATTCCAACGGCTACGGTGAATCGATTGCCCGGCTCAGCAATATGCTGGGCGGCGGCGTGATCGTGCAGCGGTTTGGCGATCTGATCCGGGGTCATCGCTCTACCCCCAAGCGCATCGAGGAGGCGTTCATCACCCCCACCCTCAATGCCACCCCCGGCGATTTGAGCCTGGTGCTCCCCAAGCGGATTTTGGACGGCATCATCGAGATGTTCTATGCGCTGGATAAGGTCGCTCCCGGTACCGCCAATGACGATACCCTGCTTTACGGTGTGGAAGTGAAATTCTACAATATGGAAGTGGAGGTCAACGAGCGTCTGGAATCCCGCTATCCCGGTCTGTATGTCATCGGTGACGGCAGCGGTATCACACACTCTTTGTCCCACGCATCGGCAAGCGGTGTGTATGTAGCGCGGAACATCGCAGAAAAATAAATACAACACAAAACGGGGGTGCCGCAATTGCGGCACGCCCGTTTATTATGCTTTAGTTTTCCATTTCCTTTTGGATCTGCGGATCGTAGGACAGCATCGGTTCTACTTTTTCACCCTTGATGTTCCGGGCAATGTAATTCTTGGTAAGACGGCTGACCAGCGGCATCAGGGATACCACACCGATCAGGTTGGGGATCATCATCAGACCGTTGAAGGTGTCGGAGATGTCCCATGCCAGGGAGGAGGTCATCACTGCGCCGGAGACGGTCATCAGCACGAAGATGATCTTGTATACCGTGGCACCCTTGGAACCGAACAGATACTCGGTGGACTTGACACCGTACTGAGACCAGCCCAAAACAGTGGTGTATGCAAACAGGAACATAGCAATAGCGATAAATACTTCACCGGCAAAACCGAAGACATTGCCGAATGCCTGAGAGACCAGTGTAGCATCGCTGACACCCTCCTGTGCCAGACCGGTGTTCAGGTCGATAAGACCCGAGGTAAGTACCACGATAGCGGTCATGGTGCAGACCACGAAGGTGTCCATAAATACTTCCAAAATGCCCCACATACCCTGCTTCACCGGCTCCTTGGCGTCGGAGGAAGCGTGCACCAAAGCGGAAGAACCCATACCGGCTTCGTTGGAGAACATACCCCGCTTGCAGCCCTGGGTGATGACGGCCTTCAGCGCAATACCGGTGGCAGCACCTGCCACAGCCTTCACACCGAAAGCGAACTTAAAGATGGATGCAAATACCGCGCCGATGTCCTGAATGTGGATGGCGAGGATCGCCAGAGAGCCGACCACATAGGTGATCGCCATAAAGGGAACGATCTTTTCCGCCACGGAAGCCAGCCGCTGCAGACCGCCGATGATGATCAGACCGCTGAGCAGCAACAGAGCCACACCGATAATCAAGTTGACAACGGGCATACCGGCGATCTGTCCCAGATCTACATTTCTAAAGAATACGGATTCCAGATTCAGAGTGATCTTGTTGACCTGACCCATATTACCGATGCCGAAGGAGGCAAGGATGGTAAACACCGCGAAGAGAACAGCCAATACAGAGGCGAGCGTCTTACAGCCCTTCCGCTTGCCAAGACCGTCCTTCAGATAGTACATTGCGCCGCCGGACCACTCACCGTCGGCATTGCGGCGACGGAAGTAAACACCCAGAGTTGCCTCGGAGAACTTGGTCATCATACCAAAGAAGGCAGCGATCCACATCCAAAACACAGCGCCGGGACCGCCGAGCACGATCGCTGCGGAGACACCGGCGATGTTGCCGGTACCGATGGTGGCAGCCAAAGCGGTGCAGAGTGCCTGGAACTGGGAGATGCTCTTCTTATCTGCGTCTTTTTTTGCGTTTTTACGGGAGAAAATGGTACCCAAAGTGTTCTTAAACCAGTGACCGATGTGGAACACCTGGAAGAACTTGGTGCAGCAGGTCATCAGAATGCCGCTGCCCAACAGCAAAACCAAACCGATCTTGATCCACACAAAATCGTTGATTACGCTGTTGATGCTTGCCAATGCGTCGAAAAACTTGTCCATAACTACCTCCGAAAATAAAAATTGCGGATCGCACCAAAAATGCAATCCGCAAAAGATCATATATTATATCGGTATGGTACCGATAAAATAACTTTGTCCTTTTGCCTGAGAGATTAGCGCGTGTGCGCTTTGCACCTTCGGCACCCAATTCAATGGGATTCTCCAAAGTTCCGTCGACTTACAGTCCTCATCCTTTCGGACACCTGAGAGCGTTACTCCTTCGGCTGCAAAATGCAATTTCCTGTAAGCTTCAACCAGAAAAATATTTAATTGCCCATAGTCTAACAGATACTGACAAAAAATGCAAGAGGGAAAATAAAAAACATCAGCAGAAAAAAAGAGAATAAAATGCGCCATTGTCTTGCAAACGAAAATATTATGTGCTATACTGACAACGCATAAATGTGGCTCTGTGACAAGGAGCCGGAAAGAGGCGTGTCATGATCTATGAATATGAAAACGGCATTCCCGCTGAGGAGCTGAAAAAAGCCTTAGCCAAATCTCTGGAAGGCCGCGATCTGAAAAAAGTGCTGATCCTGCCCCCGGACTACACCAGAATGTACTCCGGCGCCGGTAAGATCACCGCAATTTATTATGAACTGCTGAAGGACACCTGCCAGGTGGACATTATGCCTGCGTTGGGTACCCATGTTCCCATGACCAAAGAGGAGTGGGTGGCATTCTTCGGCGAGGGTGTTCCCTTTGATCGGATGATCGTCCACAATTGGCGCAACGATGTGGTCAAGATCGGCGAAGTGCCTGCGGAATTTGTCTCCCAGGTCTCCGAGGGTCTTGTGAATAACAGCATCGATGTGGAAGTGAACAAGCGCTTGATGGATCCCTCCTACGATTTGATTTTGTCTGTTGGTCAGGTCGTGCCCCACGAGGTGGTGGGTATGGCAAACTACGGCAAGAATATCTTCGTCGGCTGCGGCGGCTCCTCTATGATCAACTCCTCCCATATGCTGGGCGCTTTCTACGGCATGGAGCGGATCATGGGTAAGGACTTCTCTCCCGTGCGCCGGGTATTCGACTACGCACAGGAAAAATTCCTGTCCAATATTCCTCTGGTGTATGTGTTGACCACTACCACCAACAAGGGCGACGAGGTGACCATCCACGGTCTGTATATCGGCACCGAGCGGTCTAACTTCGAAGCTGCAGTGAAGAAGAGTCAGCAGATCAATCTGACCCATATGAGCAAGCGGCTTAATAAGGTTGTTGTGTATCTGGATCCCCGTGAGTTCAAGAGTACCTGGCTGGGCAACAAGGCCATCTACCGCACCCGTATGGCGATCGCCGACGGCGGCGAGCTGATCGTGCTGGCACCGGCAGTGGGTCACTTCGGTGAGGACGAGGAGAATGACCGCCTCATCCGCAAGTATGGCTATGTGGGCAGAGAGAATGTGCTGAAGCTGGTGGACGCCCCCGAAAATGAAGACCTGCGGGAGAATCTGTCCGTTGCCGCCCACCTGATCCACGGCTCTTCTGACGGTCGCTTCAAGATCACCTACTGCGCCGGCAAGCTGACGGAAGAAGAAGTCCGCGGCGCCGCATTCAACTATGCGCCTTATGAGGAAATGGTGAAAAAGTACGATCCTGCCAAGCTGGTTGACGGTTTCAACACCGTTGACGGTGAGGAAATTTTCTACATCTCCAACCCTGCCCTGGGCCTGTGGGTCTGCGATGACTAAGGAGAAGGTAAGTGAAAAGAATCGATTTGCACACCCACTCGTTGTGCAGTGACGGCGCACAAACCCCCACCGATGTGGTCCGCACCGCTGCCGATGCCGGACTTGCCGCCATCGCCCTGTCAGACCACGATTCCATCGCCGGTGTCCAGGAAGCTATGGATGCAGGCAAGGCGCTGGGCGTGGAGGTAATTCCTGCGGTGGAGCTGTCCGCCCAGTCGGATACGGAGCTACATATCTTAGGCTACTTTGTGGACATCCACAATCAGCGTCTGCAGGATATGATGGCGTATGCCTTGCAGGTCCGCAACGAACGGCAGGAGGAAGTTTGCCGCAAGCTCAACGAGCAGGGATTTGACATCACAATGGACGAGCTCCGGGAAGAGGCCGGCGGCAATGATGTGCTGTGCCGCGCCCATTTCGCCCAGATTATGGTGCGCAAGGGCTATGCCGAGTCCGTCAAAGATGCCTTTAATCGGTATCTGAGCGTTGGCTGCTATGCCTACTCCAACCGGCAGGCGCTGACCGGTCCGGAAGCGGTATCGCTGATCCGGGAGGCAGGCGGCATTGCTGTGGCTGCCCACCTGCATCTCATTAAAAAACCGGACGACGAGCTGCGGGAATATCTGAAAAGTCTGATCCCCTACGGCTTGGACGGTGTGGAAGGCTACTATACCGACTATACCCCGGATATGGAGAACCGCTATCGGGCAATGGCCAAGGAGTTGGGACTGGTGATCTCCGGCGGCACCGATTATCACGGCGCCAATAAGCCCCACATTGCCATCGGCAAGGGCAAGGGCGAATTGGAGATCCCCTATTCCGTGCTGGAAGGCTTAAAGCTCCGGCACCAAGAAATTTTTGGAAAATAATTAATTGAAATAAAAGGAGAACCTCAAATGAAAAAAGCTGACATTGGCCTGATCGGCCTGGCCGTTATGGGCGAAAACCTCGTCCTCAACATGGAGTCCAAGGGCTTCACCGTTGCCGTTTACAACCGTACCACCGAGAAGGTTAAGAACTTTGTCGAAGGTCGCGGCGCCGGCAAGAACATCATCGGCTCCTACTCTCTGGAAGAGCTGGTAGCAAACATCGAAAAGCCCCGCAAGATCATGATGATGATCAAGGCAGGCTCCGCTGTGGACGCTACCATCGACGCACTGCTGCCCCTGCTGGATGATGGCGACATCATCATCGACGGCGGCAACTCCCACTTCCCCGACACCATCCGTCGCACCGAGTATGTGGAATCCAAGGGCAAGCTCTATATCGGCTGCGGTGTTTCCGGCGGCGAAGAGGGCGCTCTGAACGGTCCTTCTCTGATGCCCGGCGGTTCTCCCGCTGCTTGGGAAAGCGTTAAGCCCATCCTGCAGGCCATCTGCGCCAAGGTGGAAGACGGCTCTCCCTGCTGTGACTGGGTTGGCGAAAACGGCGCAGGCCACTTCGTCAAGATGGTCCACAACGGCATCGAGTATGGCGATATGCAGCTGATCTGCGAAGCCTACCACCTGATGAAGAATATGCTGGGTATGTCCGACGACGAAATGCACGAAGTCTTTGCCGACTGGATGAAGGGCGACCTGAACAGCTACCTGATCGAGATCACCCGCGACATCCTGGCTTACAAGGATACCGATGGCGAACCCATCGTGGAGAAGATCCTGGACACCGCCGGTCAGAAGGGCACCGGTAAGTGGACCGGTATTGCCGCTCTGGACGAGGGCGTGCCTCTGACTCTGATCGGCGAAGCTGTTTTTGCCCGCTGCCTGTCCGCTATGAAGGACGAGCGTGTGGAGGCTGCTAAGGTTCTGTCCGGCGCTGCTGAGGCTGCTCCCCAGCTGACCGCAGAAGAGAAGGCTCAGTGGATCGAGAATATCCGCTGCGCTCTGCTTGCTTCCAAGATCATCTCCTACGCACAGGGCTACACCCTGATGCGCGCCGCTGCCAAGACCTACGGCTGGAATCTGAATAACGGCGGTATCGCCCTGATGTGGCGTGGCGGTTGTATCATCCGCTCCGTATTCCTGGGCAAGATCAAGGACGCATTCGATGCCAATCCCAACCTGACCAACCTCCTGCTGGACCCCTACTTCACCAAGCTGATTGCAGACCTGCTGCCCGGCTGGCGTAAGGTGGTTGCCCAGGGTGCTATGGGCGGTATGCCCACTCCCGCATTCTCCTCCGCTCTGGCTTACTACGATGGCTACCGCTGCGACCGCCTGCCCGCAAACCTGCTGCAGCCACAGCGTGACTACTTCGGCGCACACACCTACGAGCGTATCGATGCTCCCAGAGGCCAGTTCTTCCACACCAACTGGACCGGCCACGGCGGCGACACCGCAGCTACCCAGTACGTGGTGTAATTTGTAAGAAGCATTCTGAAGGGGAGGGCTTGCCCCTCCCTGCCGGAAATCAAAAGGATTTCCGGGATTAAGAACAAATATAATGAAAGTGAGGAAATCCTCTATGAAGATTCGTGAAAACTGCAAGTACGCACTGGTGGTTCCCACCTCCATGGGCGTTCGTATCACCCCTCCCAACGGCCAGCCCGTTGCTTCTGCCAATATGTTCATGATGCAGGCTACCTCCGCTGAGACCAACGTTGCCTCCATCTCCTCCTACCTGGGACTGCCCACCAAGGTTCTGACCACCTTCGTTAAGGACAGC
>JAZRLE010000109.1:0-5079 GCA_045646665.1 Faecousia sp.
TCGTGCCGGGAGGGGAAGGTATCGGTGGGAACCCAGTTGGTACCCAGAACGAAGATCTTTTTGCCGTTGATTTTAAAATGGAAGGTGCCGTTCTCGCCGGCGCAGGAGGTCCGCTCCAGCTGGACGGTCCGAAGACCGAAATTGCAGGTGACCCGGTCCAGCACTTCCCCTTTATGCTCCAGAACGATCTCGGTTTCGTAGAGATCGGGATCGCCGTAGTTTCTGGGCCACCAGAGCCGGGGATCTTTTACTTCCACGATCAGCTGATTGGTATGGGTCAGATAACGGACTTCGCCCTCAAAGACGGAATCACCGCAGACACCCTTGACCCGGAGCTTCAGATCGGAAAGCTGATCCAGCTCGGTGTGCAGCTGGACCTGTACCGCCAGTTCGGCAGAGTTGGCAGAAATATTTCTGACTTTGATGTAGTAATCGGAAATCCGGTTCCGGCTCTTGTACACCAGGGAGACCGGACGCCACAAACCGGCGCTGACGCACCGGGGCATAATGTCCCAGCCGTACATATAGGGCGCTTTCCGGATGTTCAGAGAATCCGAATTATAGTACTGGGCCCGGCACATGGGCTGTAGGGGGAATTCCCGGGAATAGATGCCCGCGGGGATGATGTGGACCACCAGTTCGTGACAGCCGGGGGTCAGACCTGCCAGAGAAAACTCATGAGAGATGAGCATATTTTCCGTAGTGCCCAGCAGATTGCCGTCTACGTAGATTTCGGCAGCAGTATCGATGCCCTCAAACAGCAGGAACGGCTCTGCATCCCGGTCCTCCAGACAGAAGGAGGTATCATACCAGAGATGGAGATTTTCATATTTCTGGGTTTCCAGAATGTTGGTGCCGAAGAAAATATCCGCCGGCAGCTTGCCTGCCCGGATGAAATCCAGTTCAAAATTGCCGGGAACCAGGGCTTCCATCCGTTCCGGGGCAGAAGATTTCAATTCGGCCACGGTTTTGGGCGCGAATGCATTTTTGACCACTTGACTGTGGTGCATGCAGGAAAGATGCCAGGAATCCAAAGTAACAGTGTGTTGCATAAGCTGGTCTCCTTGTCTGTTCATATTCATGAGCATTATAATCCATAAGAGATTTATTTTCAATGGAAAACCGAAAAAAACAAAGAGTATGCCTTTTAACAACCATCTTGCCTCTCCCTTTGGGAGAGGTGGATTTGCCGTAAGGCAAAGACGGAGAGGGTAAATTGCAAGCATAAATACTGTGAAAGCCCTCTCAGTCACCTGCGGTGACAGCTCTCCCAAAGGGAGAGCCAAGGCGCTGCCGCGCCAGAGGAAAGCGTGTCATCGCGAACCAGCCCCCGGGCTGGTGTGGCGATCTCATAAACAGGAGGAGATTGCACTACAGGCATTTCCTTCGGTCACCACGTCGCTTCGCTCCTCGAAATGACAGTAGGGCGGGGGCTTGCTCCCGCCGGTGGTTTTGCTATGCAAAACCACATCACAATAGGTGATCATTGTTTTATTTTCTTACAGAAAATCCGGAAATTGTTTCAATTCCCGGCGGCGGGACACAAGGCCCCGCCCTACATGGTATGACGGTGGATTCTGCACCGCACCAAAGCCTCCCCTGTGTAAGGGGAGGTGCCCAGTGCGCACACTGGGCGGAGGGGTTGTTCTCATTTCTCATAGTGACAATCCCCCAGTCACCGCTGCGCGCTGCCCGGCTCCCTTTACACAAGGGGGCCTTTTTAATGCTGCCACGCCAGAGGTTATTTGACAAGCTGAGACACCTCTCCTTACAAAGGAGATGTGTCCAATTATTTGTTACCGGGAAAAGGTGTTCGCACATCAGTAACACCACAAATGTAGTCCATACTAACGTTATATAATTTGGCAAGAATAATTAAACTGTTGACTGGAATTCTGGAATTACCCAATTCATAGTCACAATATGTTCTTTGACCAACATTTAATAATGTCGCAATTTCTGTTTGCGTTTTATCGGAATCTTCACGCAAACAACGAATTCGTTCTGTATAGTTCATCCTCTCACCTCATTGAAATCATATCATAGAGAATAAAACTCTATTGACTTTTAGAGTTATAAACTCTATAATATTTTTTGAGGTGATTATTATGGATAAAAAGACGTGCCAAAACTGCATCCACTACATACAGCACTATGTTTTACAGGAAGGAAAACTCATACGGATCTTTTGCGGTCACTGTACCTGCAACAAAAGGCTGAAAACCAAGCGCCCGGATGCTACTGCCTGCGAGCATCATGCTCCCACATCGCCGGACGAGGAAGCTTTTGCCGATAAAAAATACCTTACCAGGAAGCTGCTGCAATATATGCTGGATATGGAGCTGCTTCCTCCCATTGAGGAGTATGCAAAAGCGGCAAAAAATTCGGGCGATCAGTGTGTACAGTGTAGTAACATAGTACACAAGTGTGTAAAGACATGGTACACAGTTTTATAGTACAATAAAGGCATCAAGAAACAGACAAAGGAGTGCTGTAAGATGCCGTGGGAGTGTAGAACTGTGGAAAACCAAAGAAGAGAATTTGTCGAAGCTGCGATGTGTTGCAGTAACTTTAGCGCTCTGTGCCGTGAGTTTGGCATTACCCGGCATACAGGGTATAAATGGAAGGAACGCTATGCAGCGCAGCAACCCCTCGCAGATAGAAGCCGACGACCGCATTCCAGTCCGTCCAAAACACCGGAAGAAGTAGAGCAGCTTATCCTGGCTGTTAGGGCAGATAATCCCGGTTGGGGTGCCAGAACAATCAGAGATGTTCTTGTACAGGAAGGTCATAAGAATATCCCATGTGCCAAAACGGTCAATAATATTCTTCATCGTTACAATTGTATCAGTCCGGAAGAGTCTCAAAAGAGGCAGCCGTTTGTTCGCTTTGAGAAGAAATTGTGCAACCAAATGTGGCAAACAGATTTCAAAGGTGAGTTTCGAATGGAAGATGGTCGGTACTGTTATCCGCTGGATATCATAGATGACCATTCCCGTTTTGCCATTCGGGTTGTTCCTCATTTGCGTACGTCATATGTGGTAATTCCTGTATTCAAACAGGCTTTTCAGGAATTTGGTCTGCCGGATTCCATTCTTTCAGATAATGGTGCGCAATTTGCAGGGTTTCGGAAAGGCTATACCCAATTCGAACGGTGGCTTATGCGTCTGGATATTCTTCCGATTCATGGTCGAATTGAGCATCCGCAAACCCAAGGCAAAATAGAGCGTTTTCACAGAACGATGAAGCAAGAACTGTTGAATCACACAACCATTGCCAATATCGAGGATGCACAAAACAAGTTATCCAGCTGGCGTGAAAAGTATAACAACATTCGACCTCACGAAGCTCTTGGGAGAAAAAGGCCGGGGGATGTTTACGAGCCAAGCCAGCGACAGTACAACGAAAAAATTGAAAAATACGAATACGGTGGGGAGCACCATGTAATCAAGGTTAACAACTGGGGCTATGCCAGATTTGACAAATGGCAGGTTTATTTGAGCGAAACAATGAGAGACCAATACATCGAATTTCGGTCAACCCCAAATGGCGAAACATTTATTGCCTGTTATCGAAACTTTAAAATTGCAGAGTTTGATACAGAAAATGGTCAGCTAATTCACAGATCCATTGCAAGGTTGTAAGTTGTGTACCATGTCCTTGCACTGGTGTGTACCATGTTACTCTTGACACAGTGATCGCCCCTACAGATTCTAACGAACATTTTGGGAAATATGTTACCTTTCACCTCTCAAAGGGGAGCCTTTTGGGTTTTTAACAGAAGTCAAAACCTTCCAGTTTTTCGTAGTAACCGGCCTGTTTCAAGAACTGAACATAGTCAGTCAGCTGAACGCCGTCACCGATGCCACCGATGAAGTGATTTTCGCCGGTGCAGTCACCGGTCCACTGGATCCGGTAGTAGGCACCCTTGGTCTCCGGGAACTTGACGATTCTTGCGGTGCTGTCCCCTGCTACGGTGCAGCTGCCTTGGGCAACAACGGCTCCGGTAAGAGTTTCCGTGACGGTGTAAGTTACAGTGACATCTTCCCGGGTGTCGTTGGCGGCGCAGAGGGTCAGATTGCCGTTTTCATCCGGCTCGTCGCAGAGCATGCAGAAAGGCGTCTGGGAAGTCTTGATGTAATGGTAAGCCAGCTTTTTGGTGCCGTACCAGTCCACAACGGCATCGGAGATCTGGGGCCAGCCATCAATGATGTTCCACCAGATCAGACCGGTGCGGTACCACTTGCCGATGCGGAAATGCTCCACGAAGAATTTCATGGCCTCGGCCTGGGAAATTTGGCTCTCCAGGGCGTAATCTGTGAGATTTGCAGGAATTTCTCCAAACAGTCGCTGAACCTGCCGGGACATCAGCGGGATCCGGTAGGCGTAGACCGCCTCCGGTGTGGTTTCGGGACTGGCGGCATGGACCAGCCAATGGGGATCGGTGCAGAGCTTGCCGTCGCCGTAATTTTGCAGATTCTCTGCTCCGATGATCTTTTTCAGTGTATCCGGTGCGGGACAGCCGTGGTAGCCGGTCTCGGAGGCAAAATGGCAGACGGAGTTTGTGTAATAGAAATCTCCCTTGAAGTAATCCCGGGGACCCCAGAGGTGATCTTCTGCCGGGTTGGTCTTCTCTGACATGGGGGCGTAATAGTGACCGAAGACGGCTTCGTCCAGATAGGGAGAGCTGGGCAGGTACGGCCGCATGCCGTCCAGCCGGGCGATAACATCCGGCAGAACATTCCGGGTCAGCACATTGTTATTGGGATCCAAAACGGAGATGGTCTGGCCGTTGAGCTGGACCTTGGTAGCGGCATAGATCTGGTCGCATTCGTTGTCACCGCTCCACAAAGCCAGACTGGCGTGGCCCCGGAACTGACGGACCACAAATTCCGCCTCTTTCCGCAGCAATTCGCAGAAACGTTGGTCGTTGGGGTAAATGCCACAGGCCATGGAGAAGTCCTGCCAGACCAAAATACCGTTTTTGTCACAGTAGTCAAAGAGCAGCTTGCCGGGATAGGCGTTGCCGCCCCAGCAGCGAATCATGTTGCAGCCGATGTCCTTCACCAGTTCCAGACC
>JAZRLE010000110.1:0-10488 GCA_045646665.1 Faecousia sp.
TACCATAGCTTCTATCGTCGGCAGCAATTCTTTGATATGTGTGTAATTTCGTTTGGACATAACGATACCCCCTTATGTAGTTATTATCCTACATAAGGGGGTGTTTTGTCTATTGTCCGATTTTACTGGTTCGGTTCACTACAGCAGAGTGCTTTTTCTTTAGACCAAATACATTTTGTAAGTACACACTTCATTTCCTTTTGCGTTCAGATAGGTAACACCATCGGTTTCAAAACCCAAGGAAGTATGTAAGGCAATACTTGCAAGATTGTTTGTGCGTATTTGCTGGGAAACAAGCCGATACCCTTTTGCCTTTGCTGTTTCAAGGGCAATCTCCATTGCCCCTTTGGCATAGCCGTTTCTTCGATGCTCTGCAAATATTTCCGGGCCGATGGAAATCGTATCAAGCAAAAGGCCGTACATCGAAATCATGCCAACAATTTCTTCATTATGCCAAATTGCAAACATTTCGAAGTACCTGTTTCCATCCTGCTTTTGATTCCATTGTGTAATCATATCTTTGATTTCTGCAACGGACATATACGGATATCGGTTTTTCTGCAAAACAGGTGCATCCTCAGGCTTAAAATTCTTTAACAAATCCGATTCCTCCTCGAAAAAACAGACCTACTGCTTACTTTCTCAGATGAATCTTGTCCTTGCCGGGCAGTGCCAGCATAGGCACAAACCGATCAAGACCGGTGAATGTCAAAATCAGCAAAGAACCGACCGCAATCACACTCAGATAGTTATGGCTGATCAGATCGGCGGGCAAAAAAGTTGACAAAGGATAAACCGCAGATGCAATACCGGCAAAAAACACCGGGTAGCAATGCCACGGAATCAACTGAGAGCCAAAAATGCCCATAGCAGAGCTAAGTGTCGAAAGCCGCAAGTGCAATCTGTATGCAGACTTCTCATCGGGGAAGCCTGCGCCAACGCCTGCGCCCTTCTGCACATAGACAGTGTGACCGGCAGCAACGATGGATGCCACCTCAACAGGGGTACAGATAACTCTGTTTTCGCCTTCCTTAATATCTTTCAAAACACCGAACTTCATAACATTCCCCTCCGCTTGTAGGCTTTATTTCTTCAGGTACTTCTTTGCATTCCGGACAGCGATGATTCGATTCATTTCATTATAAACAATCATATAACCTTCGTCAACACCCATACCGGGTTTTGCGAGAATTTGTACAGGCTGGGTAGCCATTGCACAGTGGACACAGACCTGTGCGCTGCGATCGGTCTCGTTGCAAGTACCGCCCTGATATGCTCCGATGCCCTTTTCCTTACAGTAGAGAACTGCCTCGATGGTGTTGTTAATGCCGCCAAGGGCGGGAGTCTTGATCTGCACCATATGACCTGCCTTGTTGTCAGCAAACAGCTTGATATCCTCCAGGGTGTTGCACCACTCGTCAGCAACCAGCTCAACATCACAGCCGCGGGCATCCAGCTCAGCGGTCAGACCCGCCAGCGCCTTCATCTGGGTGGGAACATCCACATCGCAGTCCATAGGACCTTCGATACGCAGATGGAAGGGTTTTGCGATCTTGCCCAGCTTCTCAATGTAGTCAGCCATAACCTTATAGTTGGTGTTGCCGAAAGCAGCGCCGATGGTGCCGTATACATCGATATGGAACACAGGCTGATAGCTGTCATCGGTACGGTTTGCAAGGATACGATCACGCAGCCACGCCACATACTCTTCCAGCTTTTCGCCGTTCTTGCCCAGCTTGGTCTGCACATTGTTAATCAGTGCATGGGGCAGAACCTGTGCGCCCTTGATAATCATCTTATCGGCGTTGTCATAACGGTCATCGCCGGACTGGGTGAAGATGGCAATGGGAGCATCGGATACGCTGCAGCCGTACTCATCTGCCACAACTTCGCACATCAATCTGCCGCTTGCCTTGGCAACGGCATCCAAAATTGCCTGAGAAACGCCGTAACGGATAGCGGTGTGCAGGCGCTTGCCCTCTACCTCGATGGCTTCCATCATCTTGCACAGACCGCGGAAGTCAGCCGCTTCCTTGCCCACCAGTTGGGGTTTGATGTACTTGTCAATCACAGGGATAAAATCCTTAGCCAGGAACAGAGGATCCCGTCCGCCGGCGCCGGAATACTGCACAGCAGCGCAGTCACCGTAGGCAGCCTGTCCATCCTCCAGAATAATCATAACAGAGATGGACTCACCTGCCTGACGGATAGAACGGAAACCCTCAGTCACGGGCTGACCAACATAGAAAATGCCGTCGTGATCGGCACCGCCCTTAATGGCGCGCTGGTCGTCGAAGTAGAAGCCGGTACGACCGGCAGAGCAAACAACATCAATAATTTTCATGGTAATATCCTCCAAAAAAGTTCTTAGTATCTGGGACGACCCACCAGACGACCCTTACCAATGGCATAAACATCATCAATGACCATCTGGAAGGATGCCTTCCGATTTTCCACCTTTGCGCGCTCTGCAATCTTTTCCGCATGGAAATCCAAAAGTTCCTTGTTGAAGGGCAGATGACCGGGATTTAAGATACGGACAGCACCGTCGTTATCACGGCAGGGCAGCATCAGACTGGCATTGAAACGGCAGGGTGCAAAAGGTACATCCAGCACACCTGCTTCCACACCGCGGCAGATGCCCACAGCGATATCGCCTGCGCCCAGTTCAAAGCACTTGTCTACGATTGCACGGGTCTCCAAGCGGATAATCTGCATTTCCTCAGCCAGACGGGCATCCTTAAACTTCTGATCGGACAGCATATTGACCATCTGCTTGGTGCAGCGAAGACCCTCTGCGTTGGCTTCCATGGTGGGAATGCCAACAGCCTCATGGGGGGTCTTGACAATGACCTTGGTAGCCTTGGACAGAGCTGCGGTCAAACTGCCGTAAGAAATCACGCCAAATGCCTTTGCCTCATCAGCGGGGAAACCGCCCATCCACTGATGCAAAACAGTGGTCACATCCACATCGTTATAGCCGTACTTCTGCAAATACTCATCCGTCAACTCCTGCAGGGTACGGATTGCCGCCACATCCTGCACTAAGTTGCCACACTGACCATAACCAACGGTGATGTTCTTAACACCCTGCTCCGCTGCCAGCAACGCCTCAATGATAGCAGCTGCGTGGGAAATACAGGGAGGAACCAATGTGCCGGCCAGAGGACCGTAGGGTTCGCGGTTAATGGAAACGCCCATTTCCTCGTACAGACCGGTCAGACGGTCAACATACTGCCAGTCACGAATGGTGCGCTCCATGGGAACATTTTTGCAGTAGGGCAGATTGTAGGAGATACCGCCGCCCTCGTAGCTGGTGAAACCGCCGGCATAGGTAATCTCAGTGAGCAGTCTTGCATCGGGTGTGCCGTGACGAACCTGGAGAGGCACATTGACACTTTCAATGACCTGACGGCACTTGGCAACACCGTGGTTGACAGCCGGGAAGCCGTTCATCATAGCGCGACCCAGACGAATGGACTCGGCAATGCCGTTTTCTGCCTCTTCATAGCGGTTCTGACGGGTGTAGCTGTCAATGGTAGAGGGCAACAGGTCTGCTTCGCCTTCCTTTTCCAAATACTGCATCAGCTTGATGTGCTCTTCCAGAACAGGAAAACCGGCACGAGGCTGCACAAGGGTCTTACCCGCTTTCTTTGCTTCCAGCAGTTTCTTACCGAATTTGCGGTTTTCGGGCATTGCCTTGTGATAAGCAATTGCCTCTTCTAAATTTACATCCTTACCCGTGGGCCACTGGCTCAGCACTTCCTGCCGCAGCTTCTGAAACTCCCCTTCCGGGATTCTTTTGTTCTGAATGTCCATGATATTCAAGCTCCTTTTTCATAATACGCAAAGCCGTCTGGGGATAATGGGAAGAAAGCAATCCCACGGCGGCCAATATATATGTTCTGTCTACCCACACATCCGCAAAAAAGGGATTGCAAAAGGGTCTATCCTTAAATGAGGCGGGCTGCGCCACATTGCTGGCATTACTTGCATCTACTGACGATACCAATCTCATTCACCGCAGCAGTCTGCAAGAACAAAAAGAAATCTCTGCGCAAATTGCTGATTTGCTGCAACAGGACCCCTATCCATCTAAAGAAATATTGCAGCGGTTGGATGATAATTTTATGCAAAGAAACCTATCCCCCGGCGGCAGCGCCGATCTTTTGGCGCTGACTTATTTTCTGCATTTTTTAGGAACTGATAAACCCCTTGAATTATAGACAAGAATATGGCATAATGTACACATCTTCATTACTTACGGAGGTAATACTATGAGAGAATTAGATGCACAACAAATCGTGCAGACCGTCAAGCGGCTTTGCATCGAGGCAAATACTCAGCTGCCCGGTGACATTAAGGCTTGCATCGAAAACGCAAGAGCCGATGAACCTTGGTCACAGGCGCAGGAGATCCTGGATCGGATCATCGAAAACTATCAGATCGCAGGCAAGGAAAATCAACCCATCTGTCAGGACACCGGCGCTGCCTGTGTGTTCTTGAAGATCGGACAGGATGTACATATCAACGGCAATCTGGAAGAAGCCATCAACGAAGGTGTTCGGCAGGGTTATACCGAGGGTTACCTGCGGAAAAGCATCGTTCGGGATCCTCTGGATCGGGTCAACACCGGCGACAACACCCCCGCTATGATCTATTATGATCTGGTACCCGGTGACAAGGTGGAGATTACCGTCGCCCCCAAGGGTTTCGGCAGTGAGAATATGAGCCAGGTCAAGATGCTCCGCCCCTCCGACGGCTTGCAGGGCGTCAAAGATTTCGTACTGAAAGCTGTTAGCGATGCAGGTCCTAACCCCTGCCCTCCCATCGTCATTGGTGTGGGCATTGGCGGTACCTTCGACAAGGCAGCATTCCTTGCCAAGAAGGCGCTGATGCGCAGCACTGATGTGCCCAACGATAATCCCTTCTACGCCGAACTGGAAAAGACCCTGCTGGAGGAGATCAATGCACTGGGTATCGGTCCTCAGGGCTTCGGTGGCAAGACCACCGCTTTGGCTGTGAACATTGAAACCTTCCCCACCCACATTGCCGGTCTGCCGGTGGCTGTGAACATCAACTGCCACGTAACAAGACATAAGACGGAGGTGCTTTGATATGGCAAATGTACAGATCACAACTCCCTTAACCAGAGAGAAAGTCAAGGATTTGAAGGCCGGTGACAGCTGTCTGATCTCCGGTGTTATCTACACCGCCCGGGATGCCGCTCACAAGCGTCTGTGCGAGCTGGTAGCACAGGGCAAAGAATTGCCGATGGATATCAAAGACAGCATCATCTACTTTGTAGGTCCCACCCCCGCAAAGCCCGGTCAGGCCATCGGCTCTGCCGGTCCCACCACCTCCTACCGGATGGATGCCTACAGCCCCATTCTGATCGAGCAGGGTCAGACCGGTATGATCGGCAAGGGCAAGCGCGGACCGGAGGTCATTGAGGCTATGAAGCAGCACGGTGCTGTGTACTTCGGCGCCATCGGCGGCTGCGGCGCACTGCTGGCTGAGTGCATTAAGGAAGCGGAGATCGTCGCTTACGAGGATCTGGGCGCCGAGGCCATCCGCCGACTGGTGGTCAAGGATTTCCCTGTTGTTGTGATTATCGACAGCGAGGGCAACAACCTGTACGAAACCGGCAAGGCTAACTACTTGGCAAGCATCAAATAAACAAAAAAACGCGTCTGGGAATTCCCAGACGCGTTTTTTATAATAGAAATTGCCACACCGGTCTGCGGACCGGTTGCAATGACGAGTAGATTTTACTTTCCGTCTTTCAGGTCCACCAGATCGCACAAAAGCAGGTAGGCAAAGCGGAGATTGGGTTCGATGGTAGAAATCTCCAAATATTCCCTGTCGCTGTGGTCACAATCGCCTGTGGGGCCTAAGCCGTCCAGGCAGATGGGTCCGCAGGCAGAAATGTGGTTGGCATCAGACAGACCGCCACGCTTTTTATGCTTAAAGGGAATGCCATTGGCTTCGGACAAGGCCTTGATGCGCTCCACATAGGTCAAAGTCTTTTCCGTGGGTATCATAGGCGCTTTACCCTTGCCGCCGGCGATTTCAATGCCTACACCCGCCTGTTTGGCGTGTCCCTTCAGTTCCTCCACAGTTTGCAGGACTTTTTCCCACTCGCTCATATGCTCGTAGCGGACTTCGAATTTCATTTCCGCCAAATCCGGCACCACATTGGACTTCACACCGCCGCTGATGACACCGATATTCACGCTGGTGTTGCGTTCATAGCTTAGCAAGCCATTGAGGGTATTGCCCCAGTAGAGCAGCTCATTGATGGCGGAGATCATACCACCGTCCAGCAGGTAGCCGGCATGACCTGCCTGCCCGTGGAAAGTAACGGTTGCAGAATACTGACCCTTCCGCTGGATTGTATGGCTGCCATCGGTGGATGCAGCCTCGAACACATAGGCATAGTCCGTGATGCGGGCATATTCGTCAATGAGTTCCTTGGAATAGACACTGCCGATCTCCTCGTCGGGATTGAAGATGACAACGAGGTTCAGCTTTTCGTTCACTTCCGCAGGCAGCTGCTCCAAAATGTGCACCATAGCCAGACAGCCCTGTTTCATGTCGATGACACCCAGTCCGTAGGCCCGGGTCTCGTCCCGGCGGAAGGGGCGCTTTGCTGTTTCGCCGGTAGGAAACACCGTATCCACATGACCGACAAGCATGGCATCGTAGTGGTCCGCTTCCCGGTTTTTCGCCACGGTGCATTTACCGGTCTTCTCTCCCACATCTACCTGCTCCACAATCCAACCCTTGGCAGCCAGCCGATCGCCTAGCCACTTGCCAACGGCGGTAATACCATCAGGATTGCCCAGCCCGCTGTCCATATTCACCAATATTTCCAGTTCCTGCAGGAACTTTTCCACATCGATCTTCAATTTATGCTTCCTCCCACATCTGTACCAACCGCTTGGCTGCAGCTGCCAGATTTTTAACCCGCTCAAAGGATTGCTCACAGGTATGATAGTAATTATAGAAGACGCATTCCAATGTTAAATAGCCACTATAACCAATCTGCTTCAGTGCCTTAATCACTGCATCAAAATCGATCTTCATAGAAAAGGGGATCTCGTGATAGTCTTTCCACAGGTCGTTATCGTGGATGTGCAACGCCTGCAGCTTGGGACCCAGCGCATAGATCAGTTCCACGGCAGAGGTATTGGTGCCCCGCATTTCCGCATGACCGATGTCCAAACAGGCAACAAAATCCTTGTCATTGACTGCATTCAGGTGGGCAAGGAAGCTTTCCGGTGTCTGACAAGCAGCGAAGGCAGCTTGATCCTTCTGCTTATCCCAACCGAACATATTCTCAGTGGCAAGCTTCACACCACAAGCCTTGGCAAAGGGTAAGAGTTCCATATAAAATTCTGCGTTTTTCTCCGGGGTGCTCTGCTCATGCGGGTGGATAACGCAAATATTGCCACCGGCTTCTGCAGTACACTCTATTGCCCGTTTTAAATAGGAGCGGACATCCGGATCTTCCACCGGATACGGTGCGTGGGTCTGATTGCAGACGATACCATTGTCCAGTCCGATTTTTTTCAAATTGCGGACAAAGGAAAGATATTCGTTACCGGTCAGAGGATGGGGGTTCTCCTTAGCTTTTCCATTCAAAGCAAACAATGAATAGTCCCAGGCATCAAAGCCTGCTTTCGCAATAGACTCTACTGCCTTCTCTTCGCCAATGATTCTTGCAATAGAGTGCGTTTCAGTAGATATCTTCACAAAAACCACCTCATCAATTAAAATTCAATTCCGGGAAGTTCCGCAAAATCGTAAATATAGTAGTCTGTAGCTGCTTTCATTTCATCAATATAATCCTTAGAGGAATCGTCATACACACCGCACACCGGCATACCGGCAGACTTTGCGGTCTTGTCAGCATTGAGGTTGTCGTCCAAAAACAGAACTTCCTTTACTGATTTGCCCATTCTTTCGGCTGCCATTACATAGATGTTGGGATCAGCCTTGGTGGTGCCGAAGTCCTCACAGGACCACACATTGTCAAACAGATCGAATATCTCCAACCGCTTCAGGCAGGGATCCAAGGTATCATGGGGGCTGGCGGTCAGAACATTGATACTGGCACCGGCTGATTTCAGTTGCTTCAGTACCGGAATCACATTGGACTTAGCGGGAATGTGGTACATATAGCCATCCAGCATATAGGCTTTCATTCGCTGCAAAAGCTGATCTTTCGGTTCTGTAACACCAAGGGTAAAAAAGTAATCCGCAGCGCCGCCAAGACCCAAAGGTGTGATGATCTTCACAATATCATCGCCGTATCTGATCTTGTTTTCATCCAGGATCCGCAGCATCGCCGAAACATATGTAGGCATAGAATCCACCAAAGTACCGTCAAAATCAAATAAATATGTATTCATAGCGTTCCCTCTCTGTTTTTTATTCAATGCATTATTTTACTTATTCAATAAGCAACTGTTGGCAAATGCCAACCAATTCGAGTGCCCACTGTTTTTGCAGTTTGCACTGATAACTTGCCGAAAGCGGTCCAACAATAGACCCCCCTTGGTATATTGTCAGCAGGGTTTTACAGTATTGATCGTACTGCTGCTGGCTATATTGTTCCCAATTGGTTTTCATAGCTGTAACAAAGGTATGCAGATCTTCTGAGGTATAGAAAATATCGCTGGGTGGGTCAATACCCTCATAGGCCATAATTTTATCGTAGTATTCGTCGGCAATCTGCTGCCACTTATCTGTGTACTTATCCCAAAGCTCACATTGACCGGCAGTGGAGGCGTACTCCGGAAGCTTGGAATCTGCAGCATAAGCTTCGTCCATTTCGAGGGTTATTTTTTCAACCATAGAATCCGGGATGTAGATCAACGAGCGATCATGGGCAGTCTGCTGAGTTTCCTGTTGGACTTGGGTAGCAGGCTGAGAATCCTGTTGCGTTTCCGTTGGAAGCAGGGATTCTGTAGGCGTATCAATCGTTTTTACATTCTCGCAACCGCAGAAAAGTGGCAGCAATACACTAAAAAGCAGGAATACAGCAACCAATTTCTTCATAATCACAACCTCCTTTATTCAGTTTTATTTTATAATAACATATCGGTAATGGGCGTGCAAGGTCTTTGATATATTTTGACTGTATAAAATTTGTGGTACCGGCCAGAGTTGTTTACTTATTTGCTACAGACAAAAAATAATGTAGCACCAGTGCTTGCACCGATGGCAGTATCCGTCCGCCAGGCTGTTGCATTATTGGTTTTCAAATCCGTCGGTACTGTTTCTCCAAACAAAAAGGACATCCATGTGGATGTCCTTTTTGTTTGTCATTCGTGTCCGAAAAAGAACTGGTCAAAAACCTGATTCTCTTTAATATTTTATATTAAAATGAATATTTTTCAAACTCCAAAGGTGTTGCATTAAATTTCTTAATAAAAAATTCATTGATACGAAAAGCTGGCTTACTGGTTATCTGTATTTGCTCAACTCGCAGAATAATTGATTCATTGAAATCATCAACTATTAATTTATATGAATATTTCACATTATACATAGTAAATGTAACGACTGAACAATCCTCATTTAAAGAATATTCTAATACATCATTGATATTGCGTATTTTCAGCTGTGAATAAAATTCTTCCTTTGTAATCTCAATACGAAACACAAATTTTCTCATAAAAGTATCGTAGTTAACAATACCATTCAATAATTTATTCTGTCGAAACATAGGCTTGAAAATAATATAAAGAGCGATAGGAATCACAACTACAACAAACATTATAACAATAATATAGATGTATTTTTCCATATCATCACCGCCTTGGGTGTATTATAGCATAAAAACGGTGGAGGGGCAATACTTCTTCACTATTCACTATTACTTATTACTTTCCAAAAATCCCGAATGCGTTTTTTAGTGAAGAGTGAAAAGTGAACAGTGAAAAAGTAAAATCCCGAATGCGAAAGCGTTCGGGATTTTTGGGGGTACCGGCCAGATTTGAACTGGCGGATCAGAGTTTTGCAGACTCGTGCCTTACCACTTGGCTACGGTACCATATGAAATAAGGAACGCCTTGCGTTCCTTATCTTTTTGGAGCGGGTGACGAGGCTCGAACTCGCTCCCTCCACCTTGGCAAGGTGGCGCTCTACCGGATGAGCTACACCCGCATACCGGCCCCTGTATTCAAGGACCATGCAAGGAAAAATGGTGCCTCCGGTCGGAGTCGAACCAACGACACGTGGATTTTCAGTCCACTGCTCTACCAACTGAGCTACAGAGGCATATATGAGCAGAGCATTTGCTCTGCTCAAGTTTTTTAATTGGCGACCCGGAACGGACTCGAACCGTCGACCTCCAGCGTGACAGGCTGGCGTGCTAACCGACTGCACCACCGGGCCAAATATGGTGGGAACAACAGGGCTCGAACCTGTGACCTCCTGCTTGTAAGGCAGATGCTCTCCCAGCTGAGCTATGCTCCC
>JAZRLE010000111.1:0-9527 GCA_045646665.1 Faecousia sp.
TCGAATCATCGTTTCTACTACCATCTGCTTGAACTCACCTGTGTATCGCTTGTTTGGTATTCCTTTAGGCATAAAAGTAGCACCCCATTTCTTAGTACAAGTATTATATCATACTTGTCTAACAAATAGGGTGCAGTTCAGGTCTTCCGGTTCTTTATTATTGCTCAAGCAGCGCTTTTGCTTTTCTTGCGACAATAATTTCTTCGTTTGTATCTACCACATAGATCCGAACATTGCTGCCATCTGCGGAAATATCGTCACCACCATCGGCGTTGGCATTCTTGTCCTTATCGAGGGAAATTCCTAAAAATTCTAAACCATCAAGACTTAGTGCCCGGACAATATCGCTCTTTCTGCCGATGCCGCCACCAAAGACTACAGCATCTACACCGCCCATTGCCGCAGCGTAGGCACCGATATACTTCTTAATGCCATAGGCATAGGCTTTGATAGCATTCTGACAGTCCTCGTTGCCGCTTTCGGCTGCTGCCTGAATATCCCGCAGGTCATTGGAAACACCGCCGGACAGACCGTACAGTCCGCTCTTTGTCTGCAGCATCGTCTTAACTTCGCTCAGTTCCATACCGCATTCCTCAACAAGGTGGAATATGATATAGGGATCCATATCGCCGATGCGGTTGTTTTGCAGTACACCGCATTGTAGGCTCATACCCATAGTGGTGTCAATGCTGATGCCGTCCTTGACTGCACACAGGCTGCCGCTGCCACCCAAATGACAGCACACCAGCTTCAGATCCTTTCGACCCATTTTCTTTGCTGTCCAAGTGGAAAGGTATTCCAAGGATGCGCCGTGGAAACCGTATCGGCGGATGCTGTGCTGCTTGCTGACTTCCACAGGGATGGGGTAGAGATATGCCTCCGGGGGCATATTGGCATGGAAGGCAGTCTCAAAAGAGCCGATCATAGGTGTGTCCGGCATGAGATTCTTAAACTGCCGGATAGCGGCAATATAGGGCGGGTTGTGAGCAGGGGCAACAGAGTTGAAATCTGCCATTGCCCGCAGGACTTCTTCTGTCAGATACTGCACACCGGTGACACCCTTTGCGTGCACTACTTTAAAACCGACACAGGAGATCTGTGAGAGGGAGTCAATACAACCGCACAGCAATTGCTCCAACATTGCGCAGATGGCTTCCCGGTGGGTGGGGAACACGGCTTCTTGGTTGATGGCATCACCGGTCAGGTGATTTCTGTGGTAAAATAAGCTTTTTTCAGCACCTACGCGCTCAGCGCCGCCGGCACAGAGTACCTTTTCGTTGTTATCCATGTCAAATAACTGATACTTCAGTGAAGTGCTGCCTACATTGCAAATTAAAATATTCATAAGGTTCCTCCAGCAATTTGTTTGGTATATTTCGTGTCTGTGCGTTCTTTCTTTTTTACCAAAACAAAGAACATAATTGCTTCTACAGCAAATGTAACCACCCAGCTCACAGGGTAGGATTGATATAAGCATGCCAGAGTGTGGTGCTTTGGTACCTGAAATATGGTATAGATCCAAAGGATCCGCAGGCCACATGCACCGGCAAGGGTTATAAGCATAGCAGAAAACGAGGAACCGATTCCGCGCAAAGCATTACTGCTTACATCCATCATACCCATGAGACAGTAAGGTATAGTGATGTATGACATACGGACCAGAGCGTAGGAAGTGGCTTCGGGCGAATCTGTGATATAAAGGGAAATCAGTTGCTTTGCAAAGGCAAAGATCAACATACTGGCAGTGAACATGAAAAGAATGTTATATCCTAAGCATATCCGGTATGTTTTCTTAATGCGGTCAAACTGGTGTGCGCCCAAATTCTGTGCGATAAAGTTTGGTGCAGCCTGTCCGAATGCTACATTAATGGGAGATATAAAGGTCTCGATGTTTTGCATGGCGCCGTTTCCGGATATGATTGCTGCGGATTGGAAGGAGTTGATTGAAGAAGTGATAATCACATTGGACACAGAAAACAATGAGCCTTGAATACCAGCCGACAGACCTATGCGGAATATGGAAAGCAGCTGCTTTTTATAAATATGAATTTTGCGCAGTGTAAGGCGGCAGTTATCTGTACGGCGAGTTAGTGCGATTACCACCAACAACGCAGACAAGCCTTGGGAAAGGGTAGTTGCCAGTGCTACACCGGCCACATTCATATTGCACACAAGCACAAAGAATATGTTCATAACCACATTGGCGATACCGGAAATGGTCAAGAATAACAGAGGCCCCTTGGTATCACCCACTGCGCGGAGTATGGCAGCGCAGAAGTTGTACACCATATTAAAGACCATACCGGCAAAATAAATCCGCATATACACCGATGATAAAGGAAGAACCTCGCTTGGTGTGCCCATCATGTTTAGCAGTGCAGGTGAAAAAATAACACCGAACATAGACAAAAAACCGCCACAGATCAAAGCGGAGGGGAGAGCAGTATGCACACAACGGAAAACCTCACCATCCTGTCGTCCGCCCAGTGCGCGGGCAACAGTCAAGCCAGTACCGACAGAAAGTCCGACAAACAGACTGATTATGAGGTTGGTAAGAGAGGTGGTGGAGGTGACAGCAGCTACATGAATACTGCCACAGAACTGACCAACTACCATAAGATCAGCAGTGTTAAACAGGTTTTGCAAAAGTGTTGTTAAAAATACCGGAATTGCAAAGCGCAGGACACCGGAGTACAATGATCCGCTCAGCATGTCGATATTCTTTTTCATAATTGGTTCACCTCCACTACATGCAGTGTTTTCTCCGTGATGGTAAAGCGGATATCGAATCCAGCAAACGATAAGCCATACACTCTGTCGGTATTGCTCTGATAGGAGGGTCTTGGGTCGTGGGACAGAACCTCTATGGCGGCATCCCATTTGTTTTCCGGTAACCGTTCCAAAAGTGCAGCAGGAAAGTCAACCTTCAAAAGATAGTTGTCTGCTGTGGCGGTGAAGCCGCCCAGTGCATCCGGGTAGCTGTCACTATATGGGATATAGGGTTTGATATCAAAAATTGGTGTGCCGTCCATCAGGTCTGCACCTGCTACATGGATTACGGTGCCAAGCTTATCAGTTTCTTCCAATCTAACAAGTTTTACGCAGGACAGACCCAGAGAATTGGGACGGAAGGGGGAACGGGTGGCAAACACACCCATGCGCGCATTACCTCCAAGACGGGGCGGTCTGACAGTAGGTGTCCAATCCGTTCGAACCGACTCAGAAAACTGCCATATCAGCCAAAGGTGGGAGAAGTCTGTTAATCCACGCAGGGCATCCGGATTCCGGTACTTTGGTTCAAATACGATCGTTGAGCGAAGATTTTCTACCAATCCGCTTTGGCGAGGGATTCCGAATTTGGTGGGGAAATCGCTGCGCATAACAGCAATGGGTTCTATTATGGCCTGCATATCAGCATCGCCCCTTTCTAAAACAGAAGGATACTGCAAATATAAATGCAAGAATCAGCGAGATTGCCGCACCCGTGGAGGTGCCAAGATAATAGGAAATCACAAGACCGACAATACCTGCAATCAAGGCAAATAACACGGAAAAACTGTGATATTGTCTCAAATTTTTGGAAATATTACGAGCTGATGCACCGGGCAGAACCAACAGAGAATTGAGGATCAATAGACCGACCCAAGAGATTGCCAGCGTCACTACAACAGCAATCACTGTAGTAAACAGTGTTTGTGATACAGCAGGGGACAACCCACGGGAGGATGCTAGCGCAGGATGTACAGAAGACAGGGTCAGTCGATTGCTGAACAGCGCCCAAAAAATCACAACTGCAAACAAAACCAATGCAAGCCAACCGATTTCACCGGATGTAACTGAGAGAATATCACCAATCAGGTAACGATTATACTTTGTGAAGCTGCTACCACCCAAGGTAGCAATAAAAATACCCAGTGCGACTGCTGTGCTGGAAAACACACCGATTAGTGTATCAGCTGCGTGGTTGCTGCGGCTGCGGACAAAGGAAAACAGCAGAGAAAAGGCAATGGCAAAGAGTACTGCGATCAAAGTGGGGGCGCTTACTCCGCAGATACAGCCGATGGCGATACCGGTAAATGCAGCATGTCCCAGTGCATCAGAGAAGAAACTCATTCGACCGGTGACCAGCATAGTAGAGGTTAAGCCGAACAGGGGTGCCATCAGCAGAATTGCAAGCAGAGCATTGCACATAAAATCCCACCGGAGCATTTCGATAGGCAAGAATCTGCAGATACTATACCACAGTTGCATTACACGGCACCTCCTTTACGGTGAAAGACCTGACGAAATTCCTCAGAGTCCAGCACCTGCGCCGGTGTGCCTTGACAAATCGGACGGTGATCGATGAGTACCACCTGATCTGCGTATCGGGGAAGCAAGGAGAAATCGTGGGTGGTCATCAGAATGGACAGATCGTAGGTTTTTCGAATCTCATCCAACATATCCATCAGGTTTTCCATACCCTCAACATCCACACCGGAAAGCGGTTCGTCCAAAATTAAGATGTTGGGCAGCGGTTCCAACGCCAATGCCAGCAAAACCCGTTGCAGTTCACCGCCGGAGAGCGTACCTACCCGCATATCAATAAGGTTTTCGCTGTGTACCCGTTCCAGACAATTGACGATTTTTTGCCGCATGGATGCAGAGCAACCCAAGAAAGTAGGGCGCTTGCTCATACAGCAGGTAAACAGGTCGGCAACAGTTACAGGGTCACCGGGATCAAAGGTAGGACTTTGTGGCACATAACCGATCTTTGCTTTACGATTGCGTTGTCCGGGAACAGAGAAGGAAATGACGCCGTCAAAGTTTTGTTGACCTAAAATCGCTTTGAGAAGTGTGCTTTTACCGGCACCGTTGGGGCCAATCAATGCGACCAGTTCACCGCAATGTACATGCAGATTAACATCCCGGATGATGGTGTTGCTGCCGATTTTTACCGACAGATCCTGAAGCCGAAGGCAGCAGGCGTGACCACAGGCTCCGCCGTGTGTTCCTATATTCATCCCAATGCCTCCTTTATGGTGTTGATATTGCGGTACATTGCTTCAAAATAGCTCTCACCGGACATTGCCATATCCAGCGCATAGACCTTTGTACCGGTTTCAGCTGCAATCACGGCGGCAGCCGCAGTGCTACCGTTTGTCTCCGTAAAAACAGCCGGAAGATGATTTTTGTTGATCAGATCAATCAGTTCTACCAGTTCATGGGCAGAGGCTTCGCTTCCGGATTCTTCTTCCACAGCTTTCAGTATGTGCAGATCAAAGCTGTCAGCAAAGTAGGAAAATCCATCGTGAAAGGTAATCAGTTCCCGGCAGGACAGATCCTGTAATTGTGATTTTCCATAGTCCTGTAATGCATCCAAACGCTGTAGTAACGCTTCTAAATTGGTCTCAAACTTCGATTTGAATTCGGGATAAAGGATAGATAACTCTGAACAAATTGTTTTGCACATTGATTTAGCGTTTTCCGGGGAGAGCCAAATGTGAGGATCGTGGGTGTGGTTATGTCCTTCGTGCTCGTGTTCGTCAGAGCAGGTGAGGGGAATATCAACAGATGCATCGATTACCTGTTTGGCATTCATAAGTACATTGTCGAGGAAAGTTTCCAATCCGGCACCACTGCACACTACCATTTCTGACGATTCCACAATACGCATTTGCGATACTTGCAGAGTGTAGTCGTGCAAACAGGAGACTTCTTCTGTTACCAATTGCGTAACGGTCAAATCGGTGCCTTGACACAGGGTGCTTGTGAATTCAAAGACAGGCAGAGTGGTTGCTGCGATTTGCGCAGGCTCACGGATGTTGCAGCCGGTGAGTAAAAGGCAAAGTAATATTAAAAAGACCAGTTGTTTTTTCATATTTGATAACCAGCTTTTTTCATAAATTTCCAACATATATTATATCACAGTATGTCAAGAAAAAAGGGCTGTTTTTACAGCCCAAAAGAGAATTATTGATGATCTTCCAGCCATCGCTCCACCTTTGCTTTGGCAAGACGCAAAATATCTTCGGCGGGGTAGGGTGAGCTGGCACCGCCATAGACATACAGAAAATACAAGCCTTCCGGTGTTTGGTACAATACTTCCTCGTAACCTTCCGGATCGCCAAAGTAACTGTATGTATATTTCTTAATAAAAGTAGCGGTCGTTGTGTCATATTCTCGTTTGCATATGATTTTTCTCATATTAAACCTCCAGGTTCCTTTTGAATTCGAACATATTATATCGAAAAAAACGGCAAAATCAAGTGAATTGTGTCAAAATTAAAACTTTATCCACAAAAAGTTCGTTATTTTGGTAATGACTGGAAAAGGGTGATAATTTGCTGGACGGAGAAATGGGAATATGTTATGATAACTATGAGGTGATTGGATGCAAGATTTCCCTGTGTTTACAACAGAAAATGGCGCTGCGGGTCTGGTACTCCGGGAGATACCCTATCGGGGTGAAGCGTTTATTACCATTCATGATACATTGCAGCCGAGAGAGCTGCTACAGGATTGCATTGAATTCTGCAGGATTGCCGGCGCGAAAAAAGTATATGCAACGGGTCATAAGAGCCTAGAAAACTACCCTCTGCACACAATTATTTTGAAAATGCAGCAGATGCGGCAGAGTCTTGGGAATACGGATGCTGCACTGTTTCCTGTGACGGAAAAGACCGCTGAACTTTGGCAAAGCCTGTATAATAAGAAAATGCAAACTGTTCCCAATGCGTCTACTATGACACGAAAGGATATGCAAAATCTGCTCATGAAAGGAACGGGTTACTTTGTACATAGGGACAAAGACCTTTTGGGCATCGGTATTGCGGGTGGTGATACAGTGGAAGCTGTGATCGCAAATCAACCTAGAATGGGCGAAACAGTAATGCTTGCACTATGCGGTGCGTTGTCTTCAGAAACGGTGGTACTGGAAGTAGCATCTACAAATGCACCTGCAATGCGGCTTTACGAGCGTTTAGGGTTCCAAATGACCGCTGAAATTTCCCGTTGGTACGATGTTGGAGAATAAATTTTAGCTGACAAGAAAAAATACTTGACAAAGGTCTTTGTATGGTGTATGATGTTGCAGGTGTAAAGGGAAACTGATTGACAGGGGGGGTGCACCGATGGATTCGGTTGAAATGCTGTTGCTGTTTGATTATTACGGCGATATGCTCACAGAACGCCAGCGGATGTGCCTTGACTTGCGGTATAATCAGGACCTTTCCTTGGCGGAGATTGCCGGTGAATTAGGTGTCAGCCGCCAGGGAGTTCACGATAATATCATCCGCGCTGAAGCGCATCTGCAAAAGATGGAGGCAAAGACCGGATGTGTCCGCCGCTACTTGCAAAGCCGGAATGCTATGCAGACGATCTTGGCGTCAGTCGAAAGATTGAAAGCGCATACGGACCCGGCTGTTCGTGCAGCAGCGGCAACGATCGCAGAGGCGGCAAGTTCCATTGAGGAGTAAACTATGGCATTTGAGGGATTGACCGAAAAGATCTCTGCTACCTTCAGAAGACTTCGCGGCAAAGGTCGCTTGAAAGAATCCGATGTCAAAGAAGCTATGCGTGAGATTCGTATGGCATTGCTGGAGGCGGATGTAAGCTACAAGGTAGTAAAGGATTTTATAAAATCTGTTACAGAGCGGTGTGTGGGTGCAGATGTGCTGGAAGCACTGAGTCCTGCGCAGATGATCGTTAAGATCGTTAATGAAGAGCTGACTGCCTTGATGGGCAGCGATGCGAAACACATCAATATCAACCCCAATGGTCCCACAGTATTGATGCTTGTGGGTCTGCAGGGTGCCGGTAAGACCACAAATGGATCAAAGCTTGCCGGTCTTATGAAAAAGCAGGGCAAAAATCCCTTGCTGGTTGCCTGTGATATTTACCGTCCTGCTGCCATTCAACAGCTGAAAGTCTGCGGTGAGAATCTGAATATTCCTGTTTTTGAACAGGGGCAGACCGATCCGGTGAAAATTGCAAAGGACGCGGTTATTTATGCCCGTCAGCACGGTCATGATATGGTGTTTTTGGATACCGCCGGTCGTCTACATGTGGACGAAGTGTTGATGGAGGAACTGAAAAACATCAAGTCTACCGTCAAGCCGGACGAAATTATGCTGGTTGTGGATGCCATGACCGGTCAGGATGCGGTGAATGCCGCGCAGAGTTTCAATGAGTGGCTGAACATCGACTCTGTGATGCTGTCCAAGCTGGATGGCGATGCAAGAGGCGGTGCGGCGCTGTCTGTTCGTGCGATCACCGGTAAGCCGATTAAATTTGCCGGTATGGGCGAAAAACTGGACAATATTGAAGTTTTCCACCCGGAACGGATGGCTTCCCGTATTTTGGGTATGGGCGATGTGCTTTCTTTGATTGAAAAAGCAGAGCAAGCCTATGATGCCAAGAAGACCGCCGAGTTGGAAGAGCGGTTAAAGTCCAATAAATTTACACTCCAGGACTTTTACGATCAGTTGGTCCAGTTGAAGTCCATGGGTTCTATGCAAGAGCTTCTTGCGCAAATGCCCGGTGGTATGAATATGAAGAATATTCAGCTGGACGAAAAGGCAATGGGTCGTACGGAGGCCATTATCCTGTCGATGACTCCGAAGGAACGGGAAAACCCCAACATCATCGGCGCCAGCCGTAAAAAGCGAATCGCAAACGGTGCCGGTGTG
This sequence comes from Faecousia sp., assembly GCA_045646665.1. GTDB lineage: Bacteria > Bacillota > Clostridia > Oscillospirales > Oscillospiraceae > Faecousia. The sequence goes on from JAZRLE010000111.1 coordinate 8,670, forward strand.
AAGGTTGAAGATGTGAATCGCTTGCTTAAGTCTTTTGAGCAGATGCGTGCGATGATCAAGCAGTTCACCGGTCCCGGTGCCGGCAAGAAAATGAAGCGGATGGGTCGATTCGGCGGTTTCGGCGGATTCCCAGGCTTCTGATAACAGGTTCGCTGAAAGCAAAATGCTTTGCGATATAGAATTTATAAAATATTTTTGGAGGTGAAATCCCATGGTTAAAATCAGACTGAGAAGAATGGGTGCTAAGAAGGCTCCTTTCTACCGTATCGTTGTTGCTGATGCACGTTCTCCCCGTGACGGTCGTTGCATCGAAGAGATCGGTACCTACAATCCTCTGACCAACCCTGCCACCATTAATGTGGACGCAGAGAAGGTTCAGGCTTGGATCAAGAACGGCGCACAGCCCACCGATACCGTACGCGGCCTGCTGAAGAACGCCGGCGTGCTGTAAGATCCCTAAAGGAGTAGCGCAATGAAAGAGCTTTTGCTGTATATGGCAAAGAATCTGGTTGACGATCCCGAATCCGTTACCGTGACCGAGTCTACTGATGACGAGGGCAAGGTTCTGGAACTCCGTGTGGCCCCCGGCGACATGGGTAAGGTGATCGGCCGCCAGGGTCGGATCGCCAAGGAGATCCGTACCATCGTCAAGACCGTTGCCCAGCGCACTGGCGAAAAGGTAACCGTCGAAATCGTGGATTAATGGATTGTGCGTGGCGGTGAGCGTCACGCATTTTCCTTTTCCTTGGGCGCTTCTGAAAATTTATCGGATAAAATAAGTTTTGAGAAGTGCCCATTGAGAAATATTTTTGAGGTGAATGATTATGAGACTGGAATATATTGAAGCCGGTGAAATCG
>JAZRLE010000112.1:0-5170 GCA_045646665.1 Faecousia sp.
TGTAGAGTTCAGCCCCTACTGCGACTTCAAGAAGGATCCTGAAGTTGTTGAGCGCCTGATGTTCTCCAACCTGAAGGTTGAGAAGATGGACGATCGTGAGCCCGAGTTCACCGTTCCCAAGGAAGAGGCCGAAGGCTACAAGAAGATCAAGTCCAAGAGCCGCAGCCCCATTGGCCCCGACGGCAAGCCTGTTTCCAAGATGAAGCTGTACAACCTCCGTGACGCACTGTCCGAGGTTATCTGGGACCGTTTCTATGAGGATCCCACTCTGATCGCTTACGGCGAAGACTGCCGTGACTGGGGTGGCGCATTCGCCGTTTACCGTGGCATGATGGACGCTCTGCCTCACTGCCGTCTGTTCAACTCTCCTCTGGCTGAGGGCGCTATCGTGGGTACCGCTGTTGGTTACGCCCTGTCTGGCGGTCGTGCACTGGTTGAGCTGATGTACGCTGACTTCATCGGCTGCGCCGGTGACGAAATCTTCAACCAGATGGCCAAGTGGCAGTCTATGTCCGCCGGCATTCTGAAGATGCCTCTGGTTCTGCGTGTGTCCGTTGGTTCCAAGTACGGTGCTCAGCACTCTCAGGACTGGACCGCTCTGTGTGCCCACATCCCCGGTCTGAAGGTCGTCTTCCCCGCAACACCTTGGGAAGCTAAGGGTCTGATGGAGACCGCTCTGAAGGGCACTGACCCCGTGGTCTTCTTCGAATCTCAGAGAATCTACGACGTGGGCGAGCAGTTCCACGAGGGTGGCGTTCCCGAAGAGCGCTACGAGATCACCATCGGTGATGTGAACAAGGTCCGTGACGGTAAGGATGTTACTATCCTGACCATCGGTGCTGTTCTGTACCGCGCTATGGACGCTGTGAAGGAACTGTCCGAGAAGTACGGTATGGAGGCAGATGTCATTAACCTGCACTCCCTGGCTCCTCTGGATTACACCAAGATCGTGGAGTCCGTCCGCAAGACCGGCCGTGTGGTTCTGGTATCCGATGCCTGCGCCCGTGGCAGCTTTATGAACGATGTTGCCCGGAATATCACCGAGCTGTGCTTCGACGATCTGGATGCACCTCCCGTTGTGATCGGTGCTAAGAACTGGATCACTCCTCCCTTCGAGTTCGACGAGTACTTCTTCCCCCAGGCAAACTGGATCCTGGATGCCATCAACGACAAGCTGGTTCCTCTGGCAGGTCATGTGTCCACCACCGGTTGCACTGAGGCTGAGCACATCCGTCGCGCTAAGGAAGGCGTGTAAATTCTCATGGAGATACAACGCACCGGCAATGCCGGAGTGCTGCTGAAAATAGACGGTGTGTCCATTTTGTTGGATGGTCTTTGTGACCGGGTGGAGGGGTATCTTCCCACGCCTCCGGCCATTGCTGAGCAATTGGCGATGAATCCGCCCGACCTGTTGGCATTTACCCATTACCATAAGGATCATTGCAGCCGTGCGTTGCTTTCCCCATACCGCAAAGAAAATCTCCGGCCCATTCTTGGGCCGGAGTCCCTTTCTAATGGCTCTGTGCAGGTGGGGAAGGTGACGGTCACACCGGTAGAAAGCCGGCATTTGGGGCGAATTGAACCGGGGTTGGAGCATGTCAGCTATATTATTACGGGTAGTCAATGCGTGTGGTTTATGGGGGATGCTGCCCCTATCCAGTGGAAAAACCGTACCGATTTGCCCTGTCCCGATGTGCTGATCGCCCCCTATGCCTATGCCAACACCAAGGCAACTTGGGAACTGAGCCGCAGCTTAGCACCAAAGATCGTGCTGCTGCACCTGCCGGATAAGGACAAAGACCCATATCAGCTGTGGGCAGGGGTAGAATCCGCCACCCGTGGCTGTACTGCAAACCTTTGGATCCCTCAACTTGGCGAAACGATTGTAATCTAAATGTAGGGGCGAGCATTGCTCGTCCGCAAAAGAGCCACCCAACCGGGTGGCTCTTTCATTGTCATTGCGAGCCAGCGCGCACGCTGGTGTGACAATCTTTTGATACATCGTAGGGGCGATTCACGAATCGCCCTCAAAAAGCCGACAGGATAATTCCTGTCGGCTTTCTTTGCAGGGCGGGGGTGCTGCAGAGCGCAGCGAATCTTTCAATAGCAATGCTTGCCGGGGGCAAGCATACCTTAATTCAATGCTCCCGCCGGTTCTCATTTATAATAATTGCTGGTCAGCAGCAGATTGCTCACATTCCGGTACTGCCGGGATAGCTCTGCCATCGCATCGATCTCTGCTTGGGTGACCTCCCGGTTTTGCGTGTTCATCAAAATGTGGCCGTTTTGCCATGCCACCCCGTCGCAGACCCAGCTGCCGTCCGGGAACAGAGCATACCCCTTATAAGCCGGATCAAAAGCATCCTGTCCCAAATAAGAATAGGGAGAATCGATGCCCATCAGATTCAGCACTGTAGGCAGCAGATCCGCAGTGTTCAGCACCTTGTCCACCTGCATACCCGGCTTATCGGCTGACCAAATAAAGCAAGGAACCTTCTCCAGCAAAAGCTCGCTGTTTACACCGGAGTGACTGTACAGCTCATCCATATTCTTGTAGCCGTAGGTGTAGTGATCGGTCATAGCAATGATGACGGTGTTTTCCAACTGCCCCGCATCCTCCAGCTCCTGCAAAAGTCGCTTGAACAGATCATCTACCAGCTTTGCCTTCACCCGGGCACAGTTTTCCTCCTCACTGCCGTAAAGCCCCACATATTCCGGATACTTTGTTTTCAGCGCCCAATTGCCGATGATCTCATTGTAGGTGTAGCCTAAGTGGGCGGAACGGGTGATGACGGTATTAAAGGTCTGCCCTTGCCGGAAAAACTGCTTCCGCACTTGGGGAATATCGAACAGAAGATTGTCATCACACAGCAACTCACGGTCATTCACATAATCGCTGTATGCCACATAATTCTCATATCCCATAGCCGGTTCCAGCACACCACGGCTGTAGAAATCCGGGTTGTTGTAATGAAATACCTTGGAACTGTATCCGTTTGCCGTCATTTGAGAGGCAATGGATTGCTTGAAACTGTTGGTCACATAGTCGAAAACATCGCTGCCGGAGGTGGGGAGATAAATGCCGGTGTTCATACAGAACTCGGAATTTAAGGTGCGGGCGCTACCGTAGCCGGGAGTGTAGAAATTGGTAAATTGAATACCCTCTTTCATCAACTTTTTGAGGGTGGGAGTATCCTGGTAGGTGATCATCCAATCGTCCATGGACTCCATTAGCACCAAAATCACATTCTTGCCGGCATATCTGCCGGTCATGGCATTCTCGGCGGTTGCTTCCCGACCGGCAAAATACCGGTCAATGGTGAGTGTTTGCTGGGTCATAGCGGATTGATAGCCGGGGGTGAGGGGATACAACCCATTGACCCAAATGTCCCGCAGGGTGAGCTGATAGATGCCGGTGATGTCATAAACCTTTTTGGCATCGTACATAGTGGTGTAAATGGCGCGCCGGGAGGATGAAGATCGATAGGTATCGTCTCCTTTTGGAAAGGCGACCTGCGGCAAAATCCAAAGACCTGTCAGTAAAACGGCGGCGCACAGAAGATAAGGGAGCCGGGAAAGAAATTTCTTAGGCGGATTGGGAAATTTCCAAATCAGAAATACACCCAGCGCCAGCATCACAACCAGACCACACCACCACAAAAAAGGAAAGCCTGCCAGCACATCGGAAAGATATCCGGCGCCTTCACCGGCGAGGGTAATGGTGGAAAGCCACATCATTTTGCCGAATACCAAATAATAACCTGCCTGCGCCAAGCCCCACAAAAGCATTACAAAATACAAAATGCCAAATACGATCCGCCCTGCCAATTTTGGCAGACACAGAATAAAGCCAGCCAGCATACCTGCCCACAGGGCGCCAAAGCACAGCCCCAGCAGACTCGTCGGCTGCAGCAGGCAAAAGCACAGCAACTCAATGAGAAACAGGGCGGCAAACAGTATGAAAAATTGCAGAAGATATTGGGAAACAGGCGGCAGGGAAGATGCCCACTGTTTGACTGTTTGTCTGTTCACAGGATCCCTCCCAAATATGGAAATGATGAAAGTAGTTTACCACATTGGATTAGGAAATACAACAGTATGCCAAAAGGTTTGTGAAGAATTAAGGGTTGCGCAAATAAAAACTGCCGCAGTTACTGCGGCAGTTTGGTGTATTGTTACTGCTTTTTCAGAACATAGGTCTGGAAACTGGAGGCGGTTGTGAGGGTTTTTTCTTTCTTGTCGTAAGTAAAGCTCTTGAGGGAATAGAGAGTTTCGTCTTCCCTGGGGTCCCATGTTATGGTATACTTCACGGTTTTTTCGTCCTCGTCATCATCGGCAAGGGAGATGGTGCCGGTGAAAGTGCTTGTGTTATTGTAATAAAGGTCCTGGTCGATGGCGGTAATTTTCTCGCCCTCTATAATGAAGGTGACGATGGTGTAGGCGCTTTCTGCTTTGTAAGTGCCGTTCATTCCTGTGTTGTTGTTGGTGACGGAGCCGGTATCGGTGTTGCCGGTGTCCTGCTTATTCTCTCCGGAGCAGGCAGTGAGCGCGGATAATGCTAAAAGCACAGCCAAAATAATTGCAAAAAATTTTCTGAATTTCATAAAAAACACTCCTTTTTAAGTGAATTATAAATATTATATAACAATAAATTCCGAAAGACAATAGATATGTGAATTTTTTCAAAAGAGTACGCTTTCGAATCCTTACCGCTGCACATAACAAAACAGCTAACACCTATTGATGTTAGCTGTTTTGTGGTGGGGGAGGACGGATTCGCCCGGCTGCGGCCGGGCCACGGCGACCTATGGAAGAATACTGCGACAAATGATGGATCCCAGGAGCAAGCCTACGGCTTGCGTCCTGGAATCCATGGATTCTACCACGGCCTAAAAATTGCTCGCCAGCCCACAATTTTTGCACCAGTGTGCACACTGGTCCCGGCCTTTCGAATCCGTCCTCCCCCTAACAAGCAAAAAAGCTGACTGCATATGCAGTCATCTTTTTTGCTTGTTAGGGGGAGGCCGGATTCGAAAGGCCGGCACCAGTGTGCACACTGGTGCAAAAATTGAGAGCTGGCGAGCAATTTTTAGGCCGTGGGAGCTTCCCGTGGGCCGAAGGGAGTCGGGTCGTAGCCATGTCGGTCTGTGAGCCAAGGAGTTGTTCATTT
>JAZRLE010000113.1:0-18008 GCA_045646665.1 Faecousia sp.
CGAATCATCGTTTCTACTACCATCTGCTTGAACTCACCTGTGTATCGCTTGTTTGGTATTCCTTTAGGCATAAAAGTAGCACCCCATTTCTTAGTACAAGTATTATATCATACTTGTCTAACAAATAGGGTGCAGTTCAAAGTCATAGGGTGTTTTTGCATCTTATATTGAAAAAAACGAGTTAATTACGATTTACTCCCAAATGTATTCTATTTTATCAGGAGCAATTTCCATCTTTCCACCCCAAAGTTTTTTCTTAATCATGACATAAAAATCTAAAGTCATTTGATTAAAACAATCTATGGAATAACTGTACATTATAAGGTCTTTCCCGTTCAAAGGGTCTACCGTATCATAAAAATCTTTCTCTTTTTTACCGTATTTCAAACTCAAATTAACAAATTCTGTGTTGTGATATTTAATGGTTAATTTGTGATATCCATCAAACCAATATGTAACAGGTGGAGTATCAAAATAGTTTTGTAAATTATCAAATGTTAAAACAAGAGTGTTTTGTTCAAATGTTGCAACAAATGAACAATCATGCATAGAATGTGCCTTTGAAAACAATTCGCTCTTTTCGCTAATTGAAAATAATTCTGTCTTCATCAAATCAACTCCTTTAAGAATTCTTTTCGATTTCCAAAAGTTCTTTTATGGAGTAGGTTTTATCACACGTGTCGCACCGAAAAGCAGTTCTTACGAATTTTATATTTCCTATCATATAACCATCGCCGCCAGCTTGAGAAAAATCATAATCCTTTGCTTCATCCGATTTTGAATTAACCACGGTTTCGGTTTTTGTCTTTTTTAATATTTCGTTACAACGGGGGCAATAATGCTTTTTCATGCAGAAAATGGGGTGAGACCACTCTCGCTTTACACCGTGTATTTTCATAAAGATAGCACCTCGCTTTTTTCTTATTATAGCATGGGAATGTGAATTTTTCAATATTTCCACAATCTTCATGAGTCATAACGATTCTTATAGAATCGTTATGACTCTTTTTCTTTTACATAAGACTCTTCGTGATTATATAAGCATCATGAGTCTTTATCTTAAACATAGAGCAATCGAGAATGATGCGGAGATGCCCTGCAATTGACAACCCCGTGCATTGCTGATATAATCACCGGGTAATAATTTGCAAATGCGGAGGAAAAGTATGGGTTTCGGTGAATTGTTTTTGCTGGCAGTGGGTCTGAGTATGGATGCCTTTGCGGTGTCCGTGTGCAAGGGTCTGTCGGTAAAAAAAGCAGGCATTAAGGAAAGCGCAATCTGTGGCGGTTGGTTTGGCGGTTTTCAGGGGTTGATGCCGCTGATCGGTTACTTGCTGGGCGCCCTGTTTGCCGATGCGATCAAGGCCTTTGACCATTGGATCGCCTTTGGTTTGCTGGCGATCATCGGCATCAATATGCTCAAGGAAGCCTTTGAAAAGGATTGCGACTGCAATGAAAACAGCGCAGATTTCTCCGTGAAAACGATGTTTGTCATGGCGATAGCCACCAGTATCGACGCTTTAGCGGTGGGCATTTCACTGGCGATGGCGGGAGATGTGAATATTGTAGCGGCGGTGGTGCTCATCAGTGTGACAACCTTCCTGCTCTCCGGTTTGGGCGTGAAGATCGGCAACCTCTTTGGCAATCGCTTTGAAAAGAAGGCGCAAATCGCTGGCGGTGTGATCTTGATCGGTTTGGGATTAAAGATCCTTTTGGAGCATTTGGAAGTGCTGTGATGGAAAGAACACCGAAAAAGCTCCGCCTGTGCATAGCGCTGATCGTGGCGAACATTGTGATTATATGGGGCAATTCCTTACTTCCGGGGTCAATATCCGGCACCATCAGCGGATGGGTTCGGGATATGATCGCCTTGCTGATTCCCGGCAAACAGCAGGATCCTGATGCGGGGCACGGTCTGTTGCGCAAGTTGGCGCACTTCACGGAATTTGCCTGTCTGGGAGGACTGCTGACTTGGTTGCTTGCCATGCTGAAAAAGCCGAAATTTGCGGCGCTTTTGGGTGGCTTTTTGGTGGCTTGCACCGATGAAACCATCCAGCGTTTTGTGCCGGAGCGAGGTCCCCGTTTTACCGATGTGCTTATCGACACCTCCGGTGTGGCGACAGGTATCATTGTATTGTTGGTTGGGTATACTGTCTGCAGGAATTCTATTTGGAGGTCACAAAAATATGAAAAAATGGATAGCCTTGCTGCTGGTGCTGACGGTGGCGCTGACCCTAATTGCCTGCAGAAGGAAGAATGATGAAACCCCCGATTCCTCAGAACAGACGGGAAATGCCCAACAGTCGCAACCGGCAACCCCGTTGGCAGGCTCTATGGAGGAGAATGTCAATACAATTATGACCCAAAACCCGGTGGAATTTATGGGCGGGTTGATGCCTGTGGATTTGAAGGATACTTCCGAGGATGGCAAATGGGCGTTGAAGAACTACACAGGCTTTGAAAGTCCGGAGAAGTTTACTGACATTGCCGTCTATGAACCTATGACAGGCTCCCAGGCGTTTTCTCTGGTGCTGGTGCGGTTGGCGGAAGGGGAGAATGCCAATGCGGTCGCCCGGCAGATGAAGGAGAAAATCAACCCCCGGAAGTGGATCTGCGCAGGCGCTGACCAGGTGATGGCGGCAGGCTATCAGGATGTGGTTATGTTCATTATGCTTGACAGCAATCTGGGTAAGAACGCCCAGTCCTATGTGGATACTTTCGCAGCCCTCTGCGGCGGCAAGTTGGATTTTACCATCTGATAAGCGTTGTGGGCGTGCAGCGATGCACGCCCGCTTTTTGTAAGGAGCTTTTTATGCTGTTTTCCGGTGTTCCTTTTTTATATTACTTCCTGCCGGCGGTGATCGCCTGCTACTTTGTGGCGCCCAAAAGACTGAAAAACACCGTTCTTTTGGTGTTCAGCCTTGGGTTTTACGCTTGGGGAGAACCGAAATATGTGCTGCTTATGGCAGCGACGATCTTGGTGTTCTACGGCTGCGGTCTTGCTATCGGTAAGGCATCTGCCACAAGCTGGAAAAATTTCTTTCTGGCGGTGTCGGTAGTCGTGGGCGTAGGCTTTCTTGCGGTATTTAAGTATGCGAATTTTTTTATAGAGAGTTTCAATGCTGCTACCGGTCTGGGCATCCCTCTTTTGCGTCTGGCACTGCCCATTGGCATCAGTTTTTATACATTTCAAAGTCTGAGCTATACCATCGATGTGTACCGGGGGAATGTACCGGTGCAGAAAGATCCTATCCGCTTTGGCGCTTATGTGACGCTGTTTCCTCAGTTGATCGCCGGACCCATCGTGCGCTATGCCGATATTGCCCGGGAGCTGGATGACCGCACCCACAGCTGGGGGAATGTGTGCGTGGGACTGCGGCGGTTTTTGGTGGGTTTGGGCAAAAAGGTGCTGCTTGCGGACCAATTTGCGTTGCTGACGGAGCTGTTTCGCAATTCCCAGGCACCCTCTGTGCTGTTTTACTGGATGTATGCCATCGCATTTATGCTGCAGATCTACTTTGATTTTTCCGGTTATTCCGATATGGCGATCGGTCTTGGGCGGATCTTTGGATTCCATTTTAACGAGAATTTTGATTACCCCTACATCTCAAAAAGCATCACGGAATTTTGGCGCCGCTGGCATATGAGCCTTGGCAGCTGGTTCCGGGACTATGTGTATATCCCCATGGGTGGCAATCGTGTCAGTAAACCCAGATGGGTGGTCAATATTCTGACGGTTTGGCTGCTGACCGGTCTGTGGCACGGCGCTGCTTGGAATTTTGTGGTGTGGGGACTTATATTTGCAGTGCTGCTGATGGCTGAAAAATGGATTCCTGCGCTGCAAAGACTTCCTGTGGGTTTTCGGCATTTCTATGTGCTCGTATTCGTGTGTATCAGCTTTGTGCTGTTTAATGCCGAAAATTTTGCCCAAGCGGGCGGTGACCTGAAAGGGATGTTCGGCTTTGCCGGCGTGCCGGCGGTCACTGGGGAAACCCTTTATTATCTGCGCAGCTTTGGCGTTCTTTTTGCCGCAGGTATTGTGGGTGCGACACCCCTTGCCGAAGGCATAGCAGATCGGTTGGGCAATACCCGTTTGGGTGCTGTGCTGGAACCGCTGCTGCTGATGGCGCTGCTTGTAGTTTGCACTGCCTATCTGGTGGACGGTTCTTTCAGTCCGTTCCTGTATTTCCGTTTTTAAGGAGGGCTGGACCATGGACAAAAAGATTCGAACCGTTGGATTTGGCGTTTTGATTATCCTGTGGGCAGGACTTGCTGTGACCGGTTGGTTCTCTTCGGATAAGGCAATCTCCAATGCCGAGCGCAGACCCTTGCAGCAGAAACCTACCCTTTCCGCCGATACCCTGCTGAGCGGCAGCTTTATGGAAAAATTTGAGGACTATACGTTAGATCAGTTTCCTTTGCGGGATACCTTCCGCACGGTCAAATCCCTGTTTTCCGATAAAGTGCTCCGGCAAAAGGATAATAATGGTATCTATATGGAAGACGGCTACGCAGCCAAATTGGAGTACCCCTTAAATTCTCCGTCGGTGTCCCACGCACTGAAGAAATTCAACAGCATCTATGAAACCTATTTGCAGGACACAGGCAGTCAGATCTATATGACAGTGATTCCGGACAAGGGTTATTATCTGGCACAGCCCAACGGCTATCCGACAATGGATTATGCCGAACTCTTTGCCCGGGTGGCAGAGGGGATGCCCTGGGCAGAGCAGGTGGACATCACCGCCAATCTGCAAATTGACGATTATTACCGCACCGACACCCATTGGCGGCAGGAAAAACTGCTGGGTGTGGCGCAGACGCTGTGCCGCGCGATGGACGCACAAAAACCCGAAGAGACAGATTTTGCCGAAGTTCTTGCGGCTGACGGTTTTTACGGGGTGTATCACGGTCAGGCGGCGCTGCCTATGGAACCGGATGCGCTGTATATTCTGGAAAATGAGCTGCTGAAAAACTGTAGGGTCTATAACCACGAGACCAAGACCTATCAGCCGGTATATGACACGGTGAAGCTCTCCGGCGCTGACCCCTACGAGGTGTATCTGTCCGGTGCGCAGGCAATGCTCACCATTGAAAATCCCTATGCAAAGACTGACCGGGAACTGATTGTGTTCCGGGATTCCTTTGGAAGTGCGTTGGCGCCACTGTTGGTACAGGGTTATCGCACAGTCACACTGGTGGATATCCGCTATGTAAGCACCGCTGTGCTGGAACAGTATCTGACCTTCCACGGACAGGATGTACTGTTTGCCTACAGCACAACTGTCTTAAATAACAGCAGTACGCTGAAATAATCAAACCGGGAGCCATAGCTCCCGGTTTTCTATCAAAATTTTCTGTTCCCCTTGATGAAAAGGCAGTTGTATGATATGATAATTGCGTATAATTATAAACAGAAGTCACCGAACAGGAGTAAATGATATGGATATATATGAAAATACAGAAAGAGCCCGGAAGCGTTCTCCCTTTGCAGACTCTCCCTATGAGAGCGCCTACATAGAACCGCAGATCGTGGAATCCGTCGAACAAAAGCCGGATAGACCTGCGCAAAAGCGGTGGGGTTGGCGGCTTGCCGCTGCGGTTGTGTTGATCGCAGCCTGCTGTGGCGTGACTGCGTATATGGTGTCTGTCAGCTGGCAGAGTCGTATCGACCGGCTGGAAAAGGCAATGCAGGAGCGTGTGGATGTACTGGAGCAGAAGTATTCCCAAAATCAGAACCAGAACACCGGTGCCCAACTGCCTGAGCAGGGTCCTATGACTCCCGGTCAGGTGTATGCCAAAAATGTGCAGGCTGTGGTGGCAATCAGAGCCAGATATGAAAAATCCGGTTCTTATGGTGAAAGCGCCGGCTCCGGCTTCATAATCTCCGCTGACGGCTATGCGGTCACCAACTATCATGTGGTGGAGAAAGCCAGTCAAATCACTGTGATTACCCACGGGGGTGATTCTTTGAAGGCGGAACTGGTGGGCAAAGATGAAGCCAATGATGTGGCACTTTTGAAGGTGCAGGGCGAGGATCTTCCCTTTGTGACCCTCGGCAGCAGCGACAAAATGGCTGTGGGCGATATGGTGGCGGCCATCGGAAATCCCTTGGGCGAGCTGACCTCTACGCTGACCGTGGGATACATCAGCGCCAAGGACAGAATTGTCAGCACCGACGGTTCCGTTATCAACATGTTGCAGACAGATGCGGCCATCAACTCCGGTAACTCCGGCGGTCCGCTGTTTAATATGAACGGCGAGGTGGTAGGTATCACCACTGCGAAATACTCAGGAAGCACCGATTCCGGCGCGTCCATCGAGGGACTTGGCTTTGCCATTCCTATGGACGATATTGTAGGGATTCTCTCCGATTTGAAGGAATTCGGCTATGTGACCGGCGCATATCTGGGTGTTTCCGTGCGGGATGTGGATGCTTCCGCCCAGTCTTACGGTCTGCCTGCCGGCGCCTATGTGGTGGATGTCACCAAGGGTTATGCTGCAGAAAAGGCGGGCATCCGCGCAGGCGATATTATCACCAATTTGGGTGGACACGAAGTAGATTCGCTTACCACTCTGACCCGTGTACTGCGCCGTTTTGATGCCGGACAGACGGTTTCCGTAACGGTTTACCGTGGTGGCAACGAAGTGTACCTGACTATCACACTGGATGAAAAGCCGGTGCAGCAGGAAGAATCCTCCGGCAACAATCAGACAACACAACCGGACAATTTCTATGATTGGTTTGGCAATTTCTTGCCGCCCTTCTTTGGCGGCTGACGGGTAAGGTAGGAGGAAAACCTTGAAAAAATTACTCTGTGTACTGGGTGGAATACTTGCTGTGGTGCTGATACTGGTAATCGTGGCAACAGCATATATGGAAAAAATGTTGAATCTGATGAACCGCAACCCGGATGACAGCACGATGTCCTCGTCGGAGTACCAGGAGTTTATCGACAATCAAACGGAAACAGCAGACCCAAACTTCACCGGACCGACGATGGATCCGGAGGATGTGCAGTGGGATGTGAATACCGAGGAGGTCACCGATGATGAGCACATTATTAATATTATGCTCATCGGCCAGGATCGTCGTCCCGGACAGGGACGGCAGCGCTCGGATGTGATGCTCCTGTGTACGGTGAATACCGCCACCAAGGAGTTGACGATGACCTCTTTCCTGCGAGATCTGTATGTGCAGATTCCCGGCTATGAAGATAACCGCATGAATGCCACCTATGCCTTCGGCGGCATGAAGTTGCTAAGCAAGTGTATGGAAACCAATTTCGGCATCCATGTGGACGGCAATCTGGAAGTGGACTTTGACAGGTTTACCGGTGTGATCGATCTGGTGGGCGGCGTGGATATGTATTTAACCAATTCCGAGGCAAATCATCTGATTGCCCACGGCTTCTCTGCCAAGTCCGGCATGAACCATCTGGATGGAAAGGCAGCGCTGACCTATGCCCGGAACCGCTCTGTGGGCAACGGCGATTTCTCCCGTACCGAACGGCAGAGAAAGGTTGTCAGCGCGGTGCTGGAAAAGTGCAAAGGAATGAGCGTTGGGCAGTTGAAAGAACTGGCGGAAAAAATGCTTCCCATGATTACCACCGATCTGACCAACAAGCAGATACTGGATTATATGGGGAAACTTCTGCCGATGTTAGGTCAGCTGAAGGTAACCTCTCAGCGGGTCCCGGCGGACGGCACTTATCAGTATGCCAGCATCCGGGGCATGAGTGTGTTGGTGCCGGATCTGGAAGCCAACCGCGAGATTCTCAAAAAGATGACGGAAAAATAACAAAACGGAGCGTGTTGTGAGCACGCTCCGTTTTTGCGCATTAAAAAGGACCACCGGCTCAGCCGGTGGTCGCATTTTTTGGTTTATTTTGCAAACAGGTTGCGCAGGAAGCGCTTGGCCACGGGGTTCTCCTGCCGCAGATCTGCCATGCAGACAATGTACCGCTTGCCCTCGTAATACTTCTCGGCAACTGCCAGACGGGTGTCGAAGTCGCCGTTGCAGATGAGGATGGGGGTGAAGCCCTCTGCACGGAAGCAGTTCTTGGTGATGGGTGTCAGACGGTCCTTATCGGCATCGTACCAATGCTTGAAGTCATTGGGTTCGAACTCTGCCACAGCAGGGTGTCCGGTCTTCCGGGACAGGAAGTAGACTGCGGTGTGGGGACAGGGTTCTACAGTGACGGTCTCACCGGCGATTTCGTGGGTGCCGATGGGCAGGTCGCAGATGAACTCGATCTCGGTGTTTTCCGGAACGGTCACATCGGCAAACACCTCGATGGGGAAGTCCTGCCAGGAGACGACCTCACCCTTAGGATCCAGCAGGATACCGCGGACGGTGAACTTCTCGCGGTCAGCAACTTCCGGTGCGGTAAACTCGCAGCTTGCGGTGTACTGGGCGGTGCAATCCTCTGCCTTGGCAGCGGTCTTGCCGGTCATAACGATCTTGTCGCCCTTGTACAGCTCATATTTGATCTGCCAGCCGTCACCGATCACCTGATTGGTGTCGTTGCAGATGTAGGTCTCAATGCTGGCGGTCTCGCCGGCATAATAGGTCATCCGGTCGCTGCGCAGGCTCAGCAGGATGGGGGAGAGTGCCTTGCGATAAGCAAAGTAAGCGGGCTTGGGATTGCGCTCGCAGTCCATGATGGTCTTCATCCAGCCGGAGGGCCAAGCATCGATGAACAGGTGGATGGCGAAGGATACCATTCTGGGATCCCGACGGAAGCTCTCGGTCATCACCTTAGTAGCGAAATACTGGTGTGCCTGGGTAGCTTCTACCCACTCGTCGATGGTGGTGGGGGTATCGAAGAAGGAGCCGTGCATACCCTTGGACTGGGCGCAGACAATGTTGCCCGGATCAAAGGGCTCGGCGATCCACTCAGCGGGGTAGCGCCGGCGCATCAGATCCACAAAGTCCATACCTTCGGCGCCGAATTCGCCGCAGCCGTAGTACCAGCCGGGGGCGCACTCCTGGCTGAAGCCCTTGTAGAGCTTGCCGAAGTCCAACTGACCGCCGTTGTACCACAGAGTATAGCAGTGGATGTCGGGCATAGTGGTGACCGTGGGGGGGTCAAAGTCGCCATCGCAGTGCTTGATGATGTAGCCGGGGGCATTGTACTCCACAATCCGGTCGCAGATCTCGAAGAAGACCTCCATCTCCTCGTGGAGCATATGGCGGTGGGGTTCGCTGCAGGCGTTGACCCAACGCTCGTTGATGTAGGTGACCACCACATTACAGGGGTGACGGCGCACCAGACGGATCATCTCTTCTACCTGCCGTGCGCCTTCGCACATCATAGTGCGGCGCATAACGCCGAACAGAGGCAGGTCGGACTGAGTTAGGAAGCCCAGCTTGTCGCAGTACTCGTAAATTTCATCCTGCACAGGCCGCTGGGTCAGCCGCCAGTAGTTCATATTACACAGCTTAGCCAGCAGAATATCGTCAATCAGCTGGTCAAAGTCACCGTTGATGACATCCTGCTGCTCGAAGCCCATGGTGTTGGCACCCCGCAGGCGGATCTTCTCGCCGTTGAGGTAGAACATACCCTTGGGGTCGGACTCCAGATCCTGGGTAAAGCTGCGCATACCGAAGGAAACCTTCTGACAGTCGGAAACCTGACCGTTGTAAACCACCTTCACCTGCATCTGATACAGGTTCGGCTCGTTCAGCGTCCAAACCTTGGGGTTGGGCATATCCAAGGTGATCTTGAAAATGTTCTTGCCGTGCTTGGTGACCAGGGGAACGGGGATCAGCTCCACATTGGTCTCGTCGGTCTCCTTTTCCCAGCGGTCAATACGCATATTGGGATCCTGCATAAACACGGGGGCATAGGGCTTGTCCTCGTAACAGACTTCTTCGAAGTTCTGACCGTACAGGCTCAGCAGGAAGGACACATCCCGTGCTTCATAGGTGGCATTTTCCACCTCGGCCCACAGGGTAATGGACTGGTTTTCCAAATCGGTCTGCACATACAGATCGGTGATATTGCAGGTGTCGCGGACTTCAATGTAGGTGTCCTGATACAGACCCATACCGGGAGGGCAGTGATGCCAGCCCACAGCGGGATCATCGTAACCCGGGCCGGTGGCGGCATAGAGCTTGTCGCCCTGCACGGTGTCAGCGCCGGCTTCGCCGCCGATGCTGTTGCCCTGGGAACAGAAGTCGTTATCCAGTGTGATATCTACGGTGTTTTCGCCGGTATGTACCAAACGGGTGATATCAAACTCAAATGCGCCGAAGAAACCCTCGTGGGTGCCGGCAACTCGACCGTTGATGAGGACAGCAGCTTTATAGTCAGCACCCCGGCAGCAGAAATAAACTGCCTTACCGTCAAAGCTGTCCAGATTGAAGGTGGTGGTGTAACGCTGGGTGCCGTTGCCCAAAGGACCGCCGTAGTAGGGAATGGTGATATCTTCCTTGCCGTCCAGCACGAATTTCTTCAGATCGATACGGGTGCGGTAAGAGGGGCTGGCAGGTGCCAGCTCTCGCAGGAAAGGCTTGTATTGCTCACGGATCTCTGCCAGCGCGGCATACAGCTCTTCCTTGGTGGTCATATCCGGCTTAACAGGCTGTGCTGCCAAGTCAGAGGCGGACAGAGCACAGGGGTTCACCTTAAAGGGAATGGGCTGAGGCTGAACCAGATTGCTGCTGCCGGATTGCTGGGCTTGCCGGGCAAATCGTTCAAATTTATCTTCCTTGGGTGCAGGATTCATTTTCGAGTCCTCCTTTGTTTTTTCGTCCAGTTTAGCATACGGTTTTCTGCCAAAAATTGCAAGTCTTTCTTACAGAGATTGCGCTTGTAAAAAACCACACAAATCATTGCATATTTCCGGTGTCAGCGGGGCTTGCCGCAATGCGTTTTCCATAGCGGTGATATCAAATCGGCAACCGGTCAGCGCTGCTTCCACCGTCTGGGGCAAAGACCAATCCATCGCATCGGAATAGAGCTTGGCGCCGGTGATGATACCGGCCTTGGCGCTCAGCTGCAGCTGGATGTGTCCCCAAGGGAAATGTTCCTCGCAGTCGAAGGTGAAGGGCAGGGGGGTACCGAACAGATATTCCCAAGTGCCGTATTCTGCGCCCAGCTGACGGATCGTTGTCATATCTGACTCCTCCAGAACCAAAGGTGTAGCCTCTATACCATACACCTGAGAAAAGGCACTTTCCATATAGCCTTTCAGAATGTCAATGGTCAGCGTGGGTGCCAGTTCTTTCAAATTGACTACCCGGGAACGGACAGATGCTACACCCTTTGCCTCCAGCTTTGCCTTTGGGGGGCTTAAATATCTTCCCAGTTTGTCTTTGTCTACATCCACCATCAGTGTTCCGTGGTGATAGGCATGGGTGCTGTTTTGATAGAAGGCATTGCCGGAGAATTTTCTGCCGTCAGCCAGCACATCGTTTCTGCCGGAGCGTTCTGCCTGTATGCCGGCAAGAGCGCAGGCTTTTTGGATAACAGACAGCTGCTTGTCCAGGTCGTAATCCTCTTTGCGCATAATAAAGGTGAAATTCAGATTTCCCAAATCGTGGAACACGGCACCGCCGCCGGACAGGCGACGGGCCAGCTTGCCGCCTTCTTCTTCCAAAAGGGAGTTGCGGCATTCCAGCCAGGCATTCTGATTCCGTCCGATGACCACCGTGTTCTGATTCTGCCAAAGATACAGCACACAGGTGCCGGCGGGGGTGATATCCATCAAGTGTTTCTCAATTGCTAAATTGATATGAGGATCAAAGCCGGTGCTTTTGCAAATGCGAAGTTGTGAGATCATAAGTATTACCTTTCTGTTTGATATAGACATATTATAAAATAGAAAAGAATTACCGTCAATGGTATTTTTGTGAAATAGACTTGACAAATTTTGTGTTGTGGTGTTATATTTGTTATATCAAAGTAACATTTTAACATTCGAGGTGTCCTATGAATCAGATTCGCCTGGAGAGAATGAAGGCTTATATCGAGCAGAAAAATGTGGTGACCATCAAAGAGTTGCAGATGCTGTTTCCGGAGGTGTCCTTAATGACCATCCACCGGGATCTGGATGCACTGATGGAGGCAGGCGGCGTGGTGAAATTCCGTGGCGGCGCCAAATCTGTGCGGCATAACGGCGACCCGGAGTTCAATGTGCGCATCGGGGAGAATAACTCCGGAAAGTTTGCGATTGCCCAGAAGGCGATGGAACTGCTCCAGCCCCACAGCTCGGTGTTTTTGGATGCCAGCACCACGAACTTGATGCTGGCAAGAAGCCTGCCGGATATCCATCTGAATATTGTCACCACCGGACCGAGTATCGCATTGGAATTGTGTAGGCTACACAATCCCGTAATCACCTTATGCTGTGGTACCATTAACCGGAAAAACCTGGCGCTTTCCGGGCAGAATACACTGGAAATGCTGGATAACATCAATATCGACCTGGCATTCATCGGTGTGTCCGGCTGTAGTGTGGATGCCGGTTTTACCTGCGGCACAGAGGGTGATATGCTGGTCAAGCACAAGGTCATCCAAAAGGCGCGCACCAGCGTTGTGATGTGCACAAAAGAAAAACTCAAGTGCCTGATGCCCTATACTTTCGCAAAGTTTTCCGATGTGGATTATTTCATCTGTGATGAACCTCTGCCGGAGCCGTTCCGGATCGCCGCTGAAGAAGCGGGACTGAAAATATTGTAAGATACACCGCCGAATCCCGTGGGGTTCGGCGGTGCTGTTTTTGTGGCAAATGCCTATTGACGAAGATGTGCCAAGGTGTTATAATTAACAAGCTATAACAATGGGGAACAATGGGCTCTTCCCATGACCCCGAGAATAAAGGAGGAAATCCCTTTGGCAAATGCAGTAATTATGCCCAAGGCCGGTATCACCGTGGAAAGCTGTATCATTGGTCAGTGGATGAAGAAGGTCGGCGACAGCGTCAATGTCGGCGATGTCCTGTTCACCTACGAAACCGATAAGGCCAGCTTCGAATGCGAATCCAGCGCAGCCGGCACCCTGCTCGACATCTTCTTTGAAGAGGGTGACGAGGTACCCTGTCTGACAAACGTCTGCGCTGTGGGCAATCCCGGCGAAGACACTTCCGCTCTGAAGGGCGGTTCCGGTGCAGAAGCGCCTGCAGAAGCACCTGCCGCAGCACCCGCTGCCCCCGCTGCCGCACCTGCAGCAGCTTGCGCTACCAAGGCCCGTGGTGTTCTGATGCCCAAGGCCGGTATCACTGTTGAGAGCTGCATCATCGGCGAGTGGTTGAAGAATGTTGGCGACCAGATCAAGGTCGGCGATGTCCTGTTTACTTATGAGACTGATAAGGCATCCTTCGAGTGCGAGTCCACCGAAGAGGGCGAGCTGTTGGCGATCTTCTACGAAGCCGGTGACGAAGTTCCATGCCTGGAGAATGTCTGCGCTGTGGGTCCCCACGGTGAGCCTACCGACTGCTTGAAGGGTATCGGCGGTACCCCCGCAGCTGCTGAAGCACCTGCTGAGGCTCCTGCCGCTGCTGCTGAGGCTGCACCTGCTGCCGCCGGCGCACAGACCGTTATTATGCCCAAGGCTGGCATCACTGTGGAAAGCTGCATCATCGGCGAGTGGCTGAAGAAGGTGGGCGATTCCGTTAAGGAAGGCGACATCCTGTTCACCTATGAGACCGACAAGGCATCCTTCGAGTGCGAGTCCACCGCTACCGGTACCATTCTGGAGATTCTCCATGAGGCCGGTGACGAAGTTCCCTGCCTGGATCCCGTCTGCACCATCGGTGTTCCCGGCGGCGCTGCCGCACCTGCCGCAAACGCAGGCGCAGCTGTATCTCCCAGAGCCAAGAAGCTGGCTGTTACCGCCGGTGTGGATGCTACTATGGCAACCGGTACCGGTCCCAACGGCCGTATCATTGAGCGGGATGTCCGCGAGCTGATGGCCAATCCTCCCGCAGTTGCCGCAGCACCCGCTGCTGTTGCTGCTGCACCTGTTGCCGCTCCTGCTGCACCTGTTGCCGCTGCTCCCGCAGCCGAGACCGAGGCAGAATACAAGGATGTAAAGTTCAGCGGTATCCGCCGTGCAATTTCCAAGTCTATGACGACTTCTTTGCACACCATGGCACAGCTGACCCACAACACTTCCTTCGATGCTACCGCAATTCTCAACTACCGCAAGCAGCTGAAGGCTGCCGGCGGTGAGTATGCAGGCATCACTTTGGGTGACATCGTTCTGTACGCTGTTTCCCGTACCCTGCTGAACCACCCCGATCTGAACGCCAATATGCTGGATGACAACTCCATCCGCATCTTCAACCATGTCAACCTGGGTGTGGCTGTGGATACACCCCGCGGTCTGATGGTTCCCACCATCCGCCATGCTGACGAAATGAGCCTGTTGGAGATCTCCAAGGCTGTTAAGGAGTTGGCTGCTGAGTGCCGTGACGGCGCTATCAGCCCGGACAAGCTTTCCGGCGGTAGCTTCACCGTGTCCAACCTGGGCAATATGGGCGTGGAGTCCTTCACTCCCGTTATCAATCCTCCTCAGACCGGTATTCTGGGTGTCTGCGGTACCATCGACCGTGTCCGCAAGGGCAAAGACGGCGGCATCGAGCTGTACCCGGCAATGGGTCTGAGCCTGACCTACGATCACCGCGCTGTGGACGGCACTCCCGCTGCCAAGTTCCAGAAGGAGCTGGCCTTCAATCTGGAGAACTTCACCGTTCTGCTGTCTAAGTAAGTTATGGAAAAGTTTGACTTATTGGTTATTGGCGGCGGCCCCGGCGGGTACTTATGTGCCGAAAGAGCCGCGCAGGGCGGATTGACTGTCGCTCTGTTTGAGAAAAAATCCCTGGGAGGCACCTGCCTCAATGAGGGATGTATCCCCACCAAGACCCTTCTGAACTCTTCCAAAATGTATCGGCATGCTACCGAAAGCGAAGCCTACGGTGTGATCGCTACCGGTGTTACCTATGATCATGCAAAGGTCATCGCCCGGAAAAACAAGGTGGTCAAGACCTTGGTGTCCGGTGTTGGCGCGACTATGAGTGCCAATAAGGTCACGGTGATTACCGGCGAGGCTGTGATCACCGGTCGTGCTGAGGAAGGCTTTGCAGTCACTGCAAACGGAGAAACCTATATCGGACGCCGCCTGGCAATTGCCAGCGGCTCCGAAACGGTAGTCCCTCCGGTTCCCGGTCTGAAAGAGGGCTTGGCAGCCGGTTTTGTGGTCACCAACCGGGAGGTTCTGGATCTGACCGAACTGCCCAAGGAACTGGTGGTTATCGGCGGCGGTGTCATTGGTCTGGAGATGGCATATTACTTCGCGTCTGTTGGCGTGAAGGTTACAGTCATCGAAATGATGCCCAAGATCGCCGGCGCTACCGACCCGGAGATTTGCAAGGTGCTCACCGACAGCTTTGAAAAGCGGAATATGACCTTTAAGCTCTCTTCCAAAGTACTGGAAGTGAAGAGCGCATCTGTTGTCTACGAAGAGAACGGAGAGAAAAAGGTAATCGCCTGTGACAAGGTCCTGCTTTCTGCCGGTCGCCGTCCTGCTACCGCAGGCATCGGCTTGGAAACTCTGAACCTGCAGATGGACAGAGCTGCCATCGTCACCGATCGGCATATGTGCACCACCGTGCAGAATGTCTATGCCATCGGCGACTGCAACGGCAAATCCATGCTGGCCCACACCGCTTACCGGGAAGCTGAGGTTGCTGTCAATCATATGCTGGGCAAGTGCGATGAAATGCGCTACGATGTGATCCCCGCGGTCATTTACACCGACCCCGAGGTAGCATCTGTCGGTCACAGCAAAGAAGGCGCCGAAAAGCTGGGTATGACCGTGAAAGAGGTTAAGCTGCCTATGTCTTACGCAGGTCGCTACCTGGCAGAAACCGAAGGCGGCAAGGGCTTTATCAAGCTGGTGGTGGATACCGACCGGAATCGGCTGGTAGGCTGCCATATGGTTGGCTCCTATGCCTCTGAGATCATTATGACCGCAACCATGATGGTAGACACCGAGCTGAATCCCAAGCGGCTGAAGAAATTGGTGTTCCCGCACCCCACTGTTGCGGAAATTATTAGAGAAGCAATTTTCCATATTTAAAGGAGGAAATGAAAAATGCCTAAGAGTTTATTTGTGGATCCTAAGGCCGTCCGAGCACCGGGCAAAGTGACCTTCAATGAGATCCCTGTCAACCAGTACAACAAGACCGTCAAGGAAGAACTGGAATCCGGTAAGTTCACCAAGGAAGACCTGATCCGTATCTTCCGGGATATGACCGTTCTGCGTGAGTTCGAGACCATGCTGAACAACATCAAGACCCAGGGCGGCTACAACGGCATCGACCACACCTATCCCGGTCCTGCCCACCTGTCCATCGGTCAGGAAGCAGCTTGCGTTGGTCAGGCTTACCTGCTGGACGAGAACGACTTCGCTTTCGGTTCTCACCGCTCCCACTCCGAAATTCTGGCTAAGGCTCTGTCCACCATCAACAAGATGACCGACGAGCAGCTGATGAATGTGATGGAGAACTTCCTGGAGGGCAAGTGCCTGCGTGCTACCCAGAAGATCGGTGGCTACAAGGACACCAAGGACCTGGCTATCCGCTTCATCCTGTACGGCACACTGAGCGAGATCTTCGCCCGTGAGACCGGCTTCCACCTGGGTATGGGCGGTTCTATGCACGCCTTCTTCCTGCCCTTCGGTATCTACCCCAACAACGCAATCGTTGGCGGCAGCGGCACCATCTCCACCGGCGCAGCTCTGTTTAAGAAGGTCAACGAGCAGAAGGGTATCGTTGTTTGCAACGTGGGCGATGCTTCCATGGCTCGCGGTCCTGTGTGGGAAGCTCTGAACTTCGCTGCTATGGATCAGTATAAGACCCTGTGGGAGTCCCACACCGAGGGTATGCCCATCCTGTACAACATCTTCAACAACTCCTACGGCATGGGCGACCAGACCCGTGGCGAGACCATGGGTCAGGGCTGCATGAGCCGTATCGCTTCCGGCGTCAGCCCCACTCAGTTCCATGCTGAGACCGTTGACGGTTTCAATCCTCTGGCTGTCATCGACGCTATGGAGCGCAAGCTGGAGCTGCTGCGCAACGGTCAGGGTCCTGTGATGCTGGAAACTCTGACTTACCGCTTCTCCGGTCACTCCGTTTCCGACCAGAACGCATACCGCACCAAGGAAGAGATGGACGCTTGGAAGGAAGTGGATCCTCTGACCACCTATCCTGCCGCCCTGATCGAAGCCGGTGTTATGACCCAAGCTGAGGTCGATGCTATCCTGGAAGAGACCAAGGAGCGTATGACCGTTATCTGCAAGGCTGCTGCCGATCCCGAGATCAGCCCCTACTGCGATTTCAAGGCCGATCCCGCTGTTGTGGAGCGCCTGATGTACTCCAACCAGAAGGTTGAGAAGTTCACCGATCGTACCCCCGAGTTCACCGTTCCTAAGGAAGAGGCTGAGGGCTACAAGAAGATCAAGGCAAAGAGCCGTAACCCCATCGGTCCCGACGGCAAGCCCGTTTCCAAGATGAAGCTGTACAACCTGCGTGACGCTCTGTCCGAGGTTATCTGGGACCGCTTCTACGAGGATCCCACTCTGATCGCTTACGGCGAAGACTGCCGTGACTGGGGGGGCGCATTCGCCGTTTACCGTGGCATGATGGACGCTCTGCCTCACTGCCGTCTGTTCAACTCTCCTCTGGCTGAGGGCGCTATCGTGGGTACTGCCGTTGGTTACGCCCTGTCCGGTGGTCGCGCTCTGGTAGAGCTGATGTACGCTGACTTCATCGGCTGCGCCGGTGACGAGATCTTCAACCAGATGTCCAAGTGGCAGGCTATGTCCGCCGGCATTCTGAAGATGCCCCTGGTTCTGCGTGTTTCCGTCGGTTCCAAGTACGGTGCACAGCACTCTCAGGACTGGACCGCAATCTGCTCTCATATCCCCGGCCTGAAGGTCGTATTCCCCTCCACGCCCACCGATGCTAAGGGTCTGATGACCACCGCTCTCGAGGGC
>JAZRLE010000114.1:0-34513 GCA_045646665.1 Faecousia sp.
GGAATGTTGGAGGTGATGTAAACCGTATCAAAGCAGGCGATTCGGTCGTGATAGCGGGCAGGTAGCATCAGCGGATAGATATCCAGCAGATTAAGCATCATAGAAATGGGTATCTGGTGGTGGAATTCTTCAAACACCAATACCGACTGTCCCTTGTATGCATCAAACTGGACATTCCCTCTGGAAGGATAATGGGTGATACGGCAGATTTCCTCTGGAGGGTGCTTTTCATAGATGCTCCGGGTTTTGCCAGTACCGCTGTCTCCCCAAAGATAATGGACCTTGATAAACCGGTTTTCGGTTAAATACTTTTCAAACCGGATATCCTGACGGAGTTTATCGATGTGCTCCAGATGGAAAGCAAAGCTGGGATCAATAGCAAGGATCTCCTTGTTGCTCATACCGTCCTTAACGCATTGCAGAAGCCTAGCGTATTTAGGACTTTTCTCAGAGGCCTCATCAGGCAATTCGCCGAACTCCTTGAAAGTACCTTCCACACTGGTTTCGGATTTGCGGGATTCTGCCCACTTGCCTTCCTTTCGGATGTAGTCTCGATTCTCCTGTGCTGTTCCGTAGGCCTTGTCAATATGGGCGGTAGGAAACCGCTTCTTGACAGTGCTGAAACGCATAGGCGAGGATGAGCAGAAGAAAACGTGCGTGTGATATGTCCCTTGTTCACCGATCTCGTCCGCCAGGCACATATAGCTTGGATTAAACTTCTGTGCCCGGTCGATGATCTCGTCGTGGGTCATACCGTGGTCTTGAGGGTTGTTAATGGTTAGCTGCCACTTGCGTGACTGCATTTGATTTTCATACATAGGCAAAATTCTCCTTGGTGCTACTGCTACTTCGCTCGCATAGGTAATACTAACCTATGCGAGCGAGGACGCTCCCGCGTTACGGCGGAGGATATTTTTCTTTAGGGAAAAATATTTACCCCCAGCCGCCCCGCGGGATTGTCCTCAAACGAACAGGTGGAATTAATCCACGGGGAAGATGCCGCTGGCCTTAGCGGAGAACTGGAGCTTGCCCTGAGACTCATAGCCGGTCACGATCAGGTCGGTAAACTCCACATCCACATAGCCTTCGGGCTGTTCCATCTGCTGAGGTCCGTCGATACGCACACTCAGCTTTTCCAGGCGATGTTCTGCCAAGCATACCACATAGCGGTAGCCGGACACGGTCCCAGTGCGCTTTCCATCCTTATACTCGTAGGCGGGCATCACATCAACCAGCAACATCTTACGGCCCAAACTGGCCGGGTCGATCCGAAGATCACGAAGGTTAAGCATATAACCAACTCCTTAAATCAGTAGTACTGCCACTGGCCGGTAGCAGCCTAAGTAGTCATAGCGCTTTTGACTGACTTCATTGTAAACCAGAAATTGTTCCTTGTGGTTTCGCATGCGAAACACTATTTTTGAGCATAAAAAATGCCGATACCCAAATGCTGTTTTGGGTATCGGCGCTTTGCTTATTCGCTTGTGAGTGCGTTCAAACCTTTTTCCTCTAGCATTTTATTGGTGTCGTACACAGAATAGCCATTGTTCATGGCTTCAATGTAAATTGCTTCCTCTGGAAAAACCAGATTCAGCAGTTCCCATCGCTGCTCTTTAGACACTCCTAATGCAAGGCATACGGCGATTACGGACTCTTTCTTAGGGCGGTAATAATTTCCTCGATGATCAGTATTGTTGATCATTCTGGTAGTTGTCGTTTTTGATAAGCCGGTTTTCCGTGCAAGCCAGGCGACACTGTGCCCTTTTGCATAGAGATAACCCCTTAACAACTCATTGAACCGTAAGATGTTTTCCGGACTTTGCTTCGGCTTTTTCTGTGCCAAAGCAATATCCTCTAATTAGCAAGCTACTTTTTTTGTGTGGCCTCTGCGGCCGGAGGTGGTCTGCGCAGATTGCGTACAGATTGCTTGGGATGGTTTGAAGTGAGACTTAGAAACCATAAGCAACCACCTCCTTTCGTGAAATACGCCTAGGTGAATAATCTTCTTATCCACCTCCGACGCGCAAAGTCCGTTCACGAAATTATTTGCTGACGTCTAAATTTTCAATCATAGCAGTCAATTGAGTATTTTCCGGAGATCAGTACAGCACCTTTTCTCCATACTCGGTCTTGTGATGCTTTCGCATCTAGAAGCATTGTGTCCCGAAGGACAAGTTAAATTTTGGTGCTCATCGCACCCATAGCAGTGTAACACAAGTCCTTGCTTGCAGGAATATTATACCATATATTTCTTCAGAGAAATACAAATTTTTTGTAAATTCTCGTACTAATACGTCTTTTATGTACATTATTTCCGTCTAGTACATAACAAAACTGCCTACATGAGCATAACTGCTCGTGTAGACAGTTTATACTTATTCTCTTCCCAGCAACCAATCAACAGACACATTCAAGATATCAGCTAAGGCATTTAACTCAACATCTGACACCGGCAATTCGGTGACGGAACGGATGATCGATCACCGATTGACGGCATCGTTATTTATTGCTTTCTTTTCTGCTTTGCTCTACATCTTGCAGAATCTGTGCATTGGAAAGCGTATTTGCCCTTCCCGAGGCTTCCTGTTGCTTTTTTGCACATTCAGCGCAGACCTGACCGAGACCAATTTCGTAGTTCTCACGCCAATCTACCGGCATTGAAATCGGAACGCAGGTTAACTTGCCGCACATTACACAACGCTCAAATTCTTCTGTATTAGAGGTGTTATTCACGCTTTCAGCCTCCTTTTAGAATGCTGATAGGGTGTCCCCCAAAAAATTGAAGGATTTTGGTAAATATTTTTAACTTCATTTATTCGCTCGCCTCGGTGGTGGATGCGCCTGTTGTTTCTTCGACAGGCTGAGTCTCTGTGCTTGCTGTAGATTCGGTGGGCTCAGGAGTCGTTGTCGGAGGAGTTGATTCAATGGAACTCGGTTCCGTCGTGCCTGTGGGCTCACTTATTTCGGGTGGTGTGGTTACCACCAGAGTAGATGTTTCCGGCGGAGCTGTAGTCTCCGGAGGAGTGGTGGACTGAGATGTTGATGTCTCAGGCAGTACCCATTCAGCCGGAGGAATCTTGATCTTCTGACCAACCTGAATGCTATTGGGATCTGTGATCTCGTTATAGACTGCTATACGTTTTGAGGTTGTATTATAAATTTCCACAATCTTAGAAAGGGTTTCACCGGATTCTACGGTATGTACGACCTCTGTCGGTTTGGTCTCCGGAGGAGTAGTTTCCTCTTCAGTTATTTCTTCCTCCGTGTTGCCTATGGGGTTGGTAACACCGTTAATTTGCATGGTTACCGTTTCACCGTCTATGATATACAGAGCATCGTTTTCGCCCTTGTTTTCATAGTCGGCATAATAAGAAGAAGTGCCCCAATGGGAGCAGAAGGATACTACAGTTGTATCCGTAACCACCAGCTTAAACGTAATAACGTTTTTGCCTTCCGTATTGGACTTTACATCTTTTCCAATCTGCTGGGTGTGATATTTTTCAACGTCACATCCGGTAGCAGATATAACGCAGAAGCCGGTTTGGGCCGTTCCTGCTTTTTCTATTGTTACCGAATACTCCTTTTCCGCTTGAAGGGTAGCAGCCTGTGTCTTTGCATTCAGTTGCTCCATCGTCACCGGCTCGTTGTTGGAGTCACTAATCTGAATCGAAACCTTCGTCTCAAAATTTGCTGCCTTTATAACGTTGGAGGCAGCGGTGACATTGTATGCAAAATATGCGTATGCGGTTAAACCCATAGCTGCCAAACACACAATCATTATGACAACTGTCATAGCTGTGCGCGTAAGCATTACTTTTTCACGAATTTTACCTTTCCCATATTTGGGAACGTAGAAAAACTCGTTATATAGCTTTTTCACTATATCGGCCTCCTTTCATTGATTCGCTGTGGTATTATTTTTACTGTTCGGCCTTTACAATGATACCAAGTTCTACCTTTGGAATATCATCTTCACGATAGTTTGCTTCGTTACCGACTTCCTCAGGCATACGGACAACCAACGCAAGATACGCTGTTTCGCCCGGAGCAAGAGGGGCAACGTCTGTCGAGTAATTTTGCAGTTTCATCGTGGCGATTGCATTTGCTTTTTCGCGAGACGATACTGCTTCTTCCATTTCTGCTTTACTACCTGCAATGGCAACACCAAATTTCAAATGCTCGTGGAGCCAGAATTTCTGGCCAAACACATTGATTGCAGTTGTGGAGCCTTTTACACTGATTGCCGTGTAAAAATCGAATGCACGGTCTCCTTTATTTTCGACCTTCAGATAAATCACCTGAACGTAACCGGGTTCGTAGAGAGCCTCGTCATCAAAAATATCAGTTTTAGCATCAATCGATTCCCATTTATATTCATCCGTGCGATGAGAAACTTCCAAGTCAAAATTCGCAGTATGGAATATGTTCGTAACCTCTTCAGAGGTATCCACAAACCACGCCAGCGATGCGCCTGTGCCAAGAATTCCCCAAACAATGAGGGCACACAAACTAAGGACTAAAGCGATTCTTTTGTACGGTGTTTTCTTGTGCTGTTGCTTCACGCTTTATTCCTCCTTTGTTAGAATTGCGCGTTTTTTTCCTTTTCTCCATTTCTCTTGCGCCCAAACAAGAGAATAATAAGCATTGCACCGGATGCGATCATCAATGCAAACCACAGCCCTATATTAGAATTGTCACCGGTCTGCGGGGGCTTGGGATCATCCTGCTCTACCGGGAATTCTTCAATCATAAATTCCCAGTCCAAATAACCAATCTTGTTTTGAAACATATTGTCCAGCTCTACCGAGACGTTTAAGATAACGTCCAGATTGACCTCGCCGCCTGAATAGAGGGTGCCAAGATATACCCAATCAGTGAGCTGCGCTGTTTCGTTTGCTGCAGCATCAAACATATATGCCATCTCATTGTCACTGCTCTTGCTCACCTTCAGACCGAGCTGGGAAAGAAACTCTACCGAATCCTCATGCGCACCAAGAGAGCGCATATAAATCTTGACCTTAACCTTGTTATCCGCATCATTTTTTACGGTAATCTTTTGCGTCAAGGTATCTCCGGGCATAACGTCCTTAAAATTCGGAAACAGATCGGTCGGCGAGTAATCACTGCCGGGTTCAAATATAAAGTTTCCTGCGTTACCGCTGTACGTTACCTTACCATCGGCTGCATATACAGGAAGAACAGCAGAAAACGCAAGGATGCAAACGATAAATAACGTAATAATCTTCTTCATCTACACGCCCTCCTTATTCCTTGGGCCAACCGGAGGAAGTGAAGGTGTTACCATCTGTAATAGGGTTGTTTTCACTCTGTACGGCTTGTGCTTTTACAGTGAGGGTAAGAGTCTTACCCAGGTAACTGTTATCTACCTTGGAACCTACGATCTCAACGTGTGAGAAAATATAGGGGGTAGTTTCATCGGGCTCTACAACACCTTTGTAGTAATACCACCCATCATGCAGTTCCCAATATTCTTCGTTGATATTGAGTTTGAAGCAATCCTCAGCAGTCAGCTCCTGAGAGTCCACACCGTAAACCATCTTTACACGAAGATAGAAGGGGTGATTACAATCACTCTCAATGGTAACCTTTTTGGAAACAACATCACCAGGGACGATATACACACCTTCTTTGGGAAATTCTTTTCCTTGATCGGTGGTTTCGTGAATAATAAACTGAATATTACCGGAGGTCACGACATTGGTGGCTTTTCCGACAGTTGAGTAATACGCAAGGCTGGCTTGACCCATCATAGTCACAAGGATCGCAACAAGTGTAACGATAAAAATTTTCAGTTTGATCTTGCCCAACATAATGTCCTCCTTTTTCAAATTTTTCCTGTCAGCAATCAAAAGGCATAAACAGAGTCATTGCGAACCAGTGCGCACACTGGTATGGCAATCCTCCGGAGAATCCCGGCTTTTATGCCCTTTGATTGCCGCCCACCCCCCCGAAGGGGGTCGGGTCGGACTTGAAAATTAAGGAATTAGTTTGCCTGCAGACGGAAAGTACCGGTTGCAGCATCCCAATAGGTACTGTAACCCTCATTCATGCAGATCAGCTTTGCTTCGTCGCCCTCAGTGTAGGTGTAGCTTGCTGCGGGTTTGAAGTTGAATTGAGCAAAGTTAGAGGCTGCTTCGTTTGCAGTGAACTTAACAGCATTAAAGGATTCAGCAAGATATACTGTATTGTGGTTGGTGGAAAGGTCGAAATTGATAACACCATCACTCTCTGCTTCGCCCCAGGTAAGGCCCAAACCGGCGGAGAATCCAAAGTCATCGGCAATAGAGCCGTCTGTAATACTTGCAGAGTTGTTGTACAGGAAGAAAGCATCACTTTGTCCGTTTGCTTTGTTGTTATATACACTGCCCCCGGTCATGGTAAGGCTTGCGTGATCGGAGAAACGGATCGCGCCACCGATATTGGCATCACAGCTGTTGTCATGGAGCTTAAAATCGCCTGCAATGGTATAGGATTCATAAGTACCACTCCAAATAGCGCCGCCTGCGCCTGCTGCTGCATTGTAAGCCATTTCGCCACCGTTAAAGTAGTATTTAGCTCTGTTGCCGCCCCAGATTGCGCCGCCGTTGCCGTTAGAATAGTTGTGGTTCATTTCGCCACCGTTCATTGTAAAGGTGATGTTATTATAACCGTCAACCATACGGATCGCTCCACCAATGGATGTCGCCTGATTGTTACTAATCTTACCGGAGTTTATGGTGATATTGCCGCCGCCCCAAATCGCGCCAGCAGCGGAACAGTTGTTAATGATTTCGCCGCCATTAACGGTAAGTTTTGCAGCAACACGAGTACCCAGGTTTACTGCGTTTGCGCCGGCATTATTTTGAAGAACTGCGCCTTCACCAAGAATGACGTGGGCATTAGCTTCGGTTGAAACAAGAGCGCCTGTAGCGGTAACGCCAGCGTTTACAGTACCACGCTGCAGAACCTCATTCACTTCGCCTGTCCAAACAGCACCGCCATCGACGATGACATTTTCAAGGGTCAGGGTTGCGCCTTCTTTAACATTGAACATAACACCTGTATAAACTGTGGGTGCTTCAGAATCCAAAGTCATCAGGGCAGCATCGCCGGTACGGTAGATGGTTTTACCACCGCCGTTGATGTTCGCATCGTAATCCAGCTCGTAAACCGCGTCAGCAACAATATCATCGGTAAGAGCAATGTTCTTTTCCTGATTGTTGATCGCTCTTCTCAATTCGTCGGCGTTGGATACGGGAGTGAAATCCAGAGTGGCGTCTGCATCGTACTGATCGTCAAAGCTGTCTTCCTCGTATGTAAGCTGGGTAGCAATGATCTGAATATCAAATGCGCCAAGCTTCAGGCCCTGATACTCGTTGCCGGCAGTTTCTTGCATCTTCAGCGCAATGCCAAGGTATGCGGCTTCGCCTGCTTTCAGTTCACCGTTAGTAGTATCCTCAATGGTATTAACGAACTCAGAAACAGTACCAACCTTGGTATAACCGTCAAGGCTGCGGTCGGCAGGGTATGTAACACTTGTAGCATCGGCCAGCACGCCGTAAGGACGAACGTACACATCAATTACCTTGGCAAGTTCGGAAAGTGGCTCTTGCGCAGTAACAAACTTAGCCAGCCACTTCAGAGCCAGGCTGCCCTCATTCTCAATCTTGAGGATCTTCACATCGGTATAACCGGGTTCCCACTTGTCGTAGGTGAAGATAGGAGCCTTGGATTCCTTGATGGAAGCCCAGCCGTCTTCTTTATCAAGCAGTTCAAGATCAAGTTTCAAAGTACCTGCTTGAATTTTGTTACCTGCGGAGGTAACGCTGTCGGTAAACCAAGCGAAAGTGCTGCCAACCAGCATGGAGACGCACAGCAGTAAGGACAGTGCGCTCAGCAGCAGAGCACGCTTGGTGCTTCTTTTGTTAGTCATTATTATGACCTCCTTTTCTTATTTGCCAACTTCATTTATTTAACCACTTTCCTTGACGTTGACACAGCAAAAAAAGTGGGTTTGCCCTTCGGCAATCAAAAGACACAACACTTATTTGTATCCTTTGATTGCCGCCTATCCCCCGAGGGGGATAGGTCGGACTCATTACACTTGGTTATGTGATTACTGCACAACACCGTTAACAGTAAGGTTAGTGGTGTTGATTACACCGGTTTTGGTGCATGCGGTAACAACCAACTCGGTCTGTGCCAGGGCTGCATCGGTAAGTGTTACAGCAACATCCTCAACAGTCCAGTCAGTGATACCACGATTTGCCAGAAGATACCACTTTTCCTGTGCTGTTGCAACACCGGTCACGGTAGAATCAATATTGAGCTGGCAGTTCTTAACAGTAATGGGAATGTCGTTGGAACGGATCGCGTAGAAGCTATCGCCAACATGTGCATCAGTCAGAGTATTATTGAACTTACAATTCTGAATAGTCACATGCACGCCGCTCTGAACATTAACCTTGGAGTCATTGAAGGTACAGCCGTCGATGACCAAGCCATTGCCGAACTGTCCGAGAACCTGGATGCCGGCATTCTGGAATGTACAGTTGATAATTTTGGCGTTCGGACTATTGTTGCCGCTTGCAGAATTGATACCATACTCGCCATCGCCAATAATCGTGCAATCCTTCAAAGACAAACCCTTGACATCACCAATCTCAAGGCTGTGCTTGCCAGCTTCGGCATGGTCGAAAACAACGCCTTCGAAGGTAACATTGCTGTTGAACATTTCAGCGCCGACACCCTGATCACGGTAACCCAAGGTCACTGTGCCGGTAAACTTAACGTTGTCGCCAGCAGCCTTAAATACCAAATCGCCCTTATTGCCTTGAGCAGCTGCAGTCAAAGCAAGATCAGTGTTATATGTAGTACCGTCGGCAAGTATGATGGTGGTTTCACCGGTTGCGGCGGCATTGGAAATAGCGTCGGTCAACTGTGCATTGTTCTTGACGGGAACAACGGGCTGAGCATCGGTGCCATCGTTGTTGTCGCCGAGGATCTTAACCTCGTAGCAAGAGGAGGTTCCCTGAGCCGCAATAACTCTTGCAGCTACAGTTGCATTCTTTACATAGATGATGATTTTACCGGGGCAATTATCCTTATGAGCAGCGCTGGTGCAAGCACCATTGTCGTCATGAGTTGCAAACTGGCTGCCTTCAAATGTCACATCATCACCCAGGAGGTAAATGCAAGTGAGATTCGGGCAAGAACGGAAAGCGTAATTATCAAAAGCTACATTGCCTTCAACCGTAACGGTAGTAAGGTTCGCCATATCTCTGAATGCGCCCTTTTTAATGGTCTCAACATTCTTGTGAATAGTAACCTCCGTCATACCGGTCATCTTAAATCCATTAATACCAATCGTCTTCAAGGTAGAGGGGAAGTTAACGGTTGTCAAATTAGGAAGCGTGTTAAGTGCATTATCCTTGATCTCAACGAGACCTTCAGGAAGGGTCAGAGACGCGAGAGGTGCGTTCTTTCCGAATACACGGTCGTTGTCATTTTCACCATTGCCGGTGCCGAGAATGGTTACCGCATTATCAACGTCAAACTGGGTAAGAGCGGGATCGTCAACAGAAATCATATAATAATTACCATCGTTTGCGATACCGTATGTTACACCGTTGATATTTTGAACATCCATGTTGGGGATCTCAATATCATCATAGTTCTCATCAAATACGTCTTTCTCGATATTGTCCTGAGTTGCCATCAGGATAATAGAGAAAGCAGTGCCGATGGACATATCCTGATACTCATTGCCAGCGTTTTCCTGCATCTTCAGAGCAATGGTAACGATGTCAGATTTATCTGCCTTCAGGTCGCCGGTCATATTGGTTGGCATGCCGTCCAGCACATCCTGCAGAGTACCAACCTTGGTCAGCTCGGTCATATCTCTGTTTATCAGAGTGATCTCGCCGTCGGCATAGTACACATCAATAACCTTGGCCAGCTCACCAACTGCCTCTTCAGCAGCGATGCTTAGGTTATACTGGAATGCCAAAGTACCAATGTTGCTGATCTTGATGTTTTTTGCTTCTACATATCCGGGTTCCCACTTGTCGTAGTTGAAAATGGCAACCTTGGAAGCATCCTCCCAGGACTTCTGTGCGCCAGCATCAGTAGCATCCTTCCACTCCATTGTTACTTCCAGCTTGCCGGACTTGATGATGTTGCCTGCGGAAGTAACGCTGTCAGTAAACCAAGCGAACGTACTACCAATGAGCATGGAAACGCACAGCAAAAGAGACAGTGCACTCAGCAGCAACGCACGCTTTGTAGTTTTACGCGTTGTCATTCTTTAATGACCTCCTATAATAATTCATGGTTTTTATGTAATCCGGTCTTTTATAAAGCCATAAAGTCAAGACCTTCTTTGCTTTTGTCACACGGGATTATTTGCCCCAATAGGTAGCAAATGCGGCGCGTGCATCATCACCGGTGTTGTCTGCCTGCAGAGCTTCAGCTTTGATGTTGATGCTGAAATTGCCGTTGACATATGCCATATCAGCCTGCTCAAACTCACCGGGAATGGTTACATTATTGAACAGAACAGCAGTCTGATCCTCAGTCAGCTTGTAACGATAGTAGTACACATAGGTTACACTGTTGTTAGCATAGGTGGTAGCGGAATTGTCTGCATACCAAGCATTGCTGTCAATATCCAACCAAGTGCGCAGATCATTGGTGATTCCTTGGTTCACACAGGCTGCGTTAATGATAGACCATTCATCGAAGGTTACGTAAACGCGAATCCACTGATCGTAATCACCGGTATTCTCTACAGTGGGGTTCTTGGCGATCTTATCGCCGGGAGCGATCTCGGGATAAGCGTTGCCTGTATGGGTGATGGTATTATCGCCATCGCCGTCTGCATCAGCAGTGTCATCACCGTCGTTCTCATTTTCCCACACTTCTACTTTGAAGTCAGGAGTACCATCGCCATTGCTATCGGCGATCATGAAATTGTTGGTGATATCATCGGTGGCATTAAACCAAGCCAAAGTACCCATAGAGATGATTGCGATCAAGCAAATAGCCAGAGCAGAGACAAACACCTTTTTCTTCGTCATTTTCATTTCTTTTCCTCCTTTCTTGAAAATATATTTCAAATTCATGCCTATTGGAATTCCTTTACAGGCACGAATTGGAAACCATAGTTATTCGCTCTTTTTGTTTTCCATTTCCGCACGGAGCTGAGCAAGCTCGGCTTTCAATTTTTCGTTTTCCTCGGTAGCTGTATTTATCTCAGTCTGCACGGTGGCAGCTTCTTCGTTTTCTTCCTCTTTCTTCTTACCGATCATATCGGGAACAAAAACAAGAAGAATCAACAAAACACCAATGCCGATGGTAATATACATACCGGGAGGGTTCTGAACAAAGTCGGACACATAGCCGAGCTTCGGAATAGAGAACTGCGGAACACCGATTACATTATTAAAGTGAACGGGATTTTGATCTTCAATTTCATTGGCATCGCCCTTGGTGTAGAATCGCTGATTTTCGGTATCCACACGAACGACACGGTGTGTACCGACGACCAAATCTTCATTGACGATAAATGTAATAACATCGCCTTCTTTGATGGTAGTCGGGTCAACATCCTTGACATAAAGCAGATCGCCCACGCCGTATTCCGGCTCCATACTCGGTGAAATGACGTTATAGCATTGGAAGCCTAACAGACGGGAACCCATTAGAAAAACGGCGCAGAGCACCATCAGCACCACGAGCAACGTGGATACGATATTCCATATTTTTTTCAATGTATTATTCATACAATTAACTCTCCTTCGTTGCCCTTCGGCAATCAAAAGGCACACAACCGCTATAGTAACTTTTTTTGTTACTCCGCCAAAAAGCGGCCTGTGCCCTTTGATTGCCGCCCATCCACGGGGATGGGACGGCGCGTGATAACACGAGGTAAAATGAACAAGACACATTAAGTTATCACGCTCACCACAGAGACAAGCTCTGTCGTAAGTAGATCAATATCTCACAAACGGAATTAGGGATAACCATAATCTCCGTCTCTGACGAATGTAATGCCGACGTTCGGCTCCTGTCGTTCGACCGATCTCTATGTTTAAATACCTCAGCTCTCGAGAAAAGTCGTTGATAAAGGTACATAATCCGAATAAGACTATAATCAAAACAAAAATACCAACAATGGCAACCAGCAACCAAAGTCTGGGGCCGAGATTATTTTCTTCCAACATAGGGATGTCAACTTCTTTCTTTCGGGGAGGGTTTATAACTTACTCGGTTTCTGCACCCTGTGCTGTATCGGATGCAGCGTTTTCGGTTGCGGTTACTGCGACAACAGGGGATTGACTGCCTTCCAATTGTGCTTTAAGAGCCTTGAGCTCTTCCAGCATTTTTGCGTTCTCGGCTTTTTCCGCCTCGATCTTATCTCTTTCAGCTTGCATTTCATCCATCTGCTCTTTCTTGTATCTGCGGAACAGATTGAAGAACTTCACGCCTTCATAAAGGATAATCAGCATAAAAGGTGTAAAGATGCAAACGAAATAGCCGGGCGTGGTCTTTAAGAAATTAAAGAAGGTTCCAAGACCGGGAACGTGGTTTTGATATTTTCCGAGCACATAAGGATATGTAACAATGGTTTCATCATCGGTATCGGTGGTAGTACCGTAGGTGATAAAACCGGGATTTCCTTCGGCATCGGTAGTCAGCTTTCTGATTTTATGGGTGATGGTCTCACCAAAGCTGTCGGTATCCTGGGACATAAAGGTGATAATATCACCCTCTTTCAAAGTAGAGGGGTCAACCTCTTTAACGAGGATCAAGGATCCAGCATGAAAGTCGGTAGCTGCCATAGAATCAGAATTGACTATGTACATCTTAAAGCCGAAAAGGCTGCGGTCGTTACGGTTGAAGGTGGTGCAGGAAATGACGGTAAAAATCATCATTGTTACCGCAAGTAAAACCATCAGCCACACAAAGGTGGTTTTGATTATATTCAGTGCTTTACTCATGTTTAAGAATCACGCTCCTTATTTGTGTCTGATATATTACTTAAATCTTTAGCAATATTGCTTTCTTCTTTTTGATTTTCCAAGACAGTTTTTGTTGTTTTGCTTTTACTCCAAACAAGGAACGGTTCAAGGGCCGAATAAAGCACCCTAAAAACATCCTCTGCCGTTTCTTCGTTATCCGGAATTTCATCACGCAGAATTTTAATAACAGTAGAGTATATAATGTCGAGAATACGATTAAATATCCTCCATATATCCGTACCTTCCCTAAAAGCAGGGGTGAAACTCTCTATAACCTTGGCATATGCCTTTCTTCTCTTTAGCGGGGAGTATGAATTATAATAGTGCGAGTAATAGTACTTAATAAAAAAGGAGCACTTGTCGTAATCAAGGATATTCCTCCAACAACTTTTGAAGAATATGTAACACCGTTCCTCAATCTCTATTCCCTGCATTTTCATAATCGGTTCGTATTTTAGAATACATGCGATCAATTCACTGTCTATTAAAGTAAACGTTTGCGCAAACAAATCGTCCTTGTCCTCAAACAAGCGATAAATATACACCTCATTAACACCGGAATGGTTAGCTATGGCTTTAGTGGTAGCTTTATGAATACCCTCAGTGGCAACCACATGGATGGCACTTTCCATAAGTTTTTGACGCATGTATTCCTTTTTCATTTTTAAATCCCCCATTTGTAAGTGTTTGCTACAAAGCTCGGAAAAATAACGCAAACGTCGAACGTTTGCAAAGAACAAAGCCTACACCACGCATTGGGTTAATCGATACAAGGCGCAGGCTCTGATGGCGCAGGCTCAGGCAATATATTTAAGACGCTTTCTGTGCCGCACCGTTTACACTTAATCGGCAAATCCTTGACCTCTGTCGTTGGGAGCAACCACAGCACCGTGTGTTTACCGCACGCCGGACATAAGAATCTTTGATAGTTTTCTTTGTTGGACTGTATGTTTTTTTGCAATTTTTTCTCACCTCATATTTGCGATTCCAACTCACCATAATAAAGCAAAAAAGCCTGCGCCACGGATCGCATTAAGCGATACAAGGCACAGGCTCTAAGGCGCAGGCACAACGTATATACGTTTTTGCATTGCAATGTTCTCTGCCGTAGTAAGCAGATGTAATACTACACGCTTACCACAGAACAGGTAGATGAATTGTATTTGTGCAGATTGGTCCTCTTGCGTGAAATCTCTCTTTTCCGGTTCGAGGTTTATTATCACATAATTCGCATTATGTGGTAGTAACGTTTTTATAAAAACCACATAATTCGCATTATGTGGTGCGTTATTTCAATCTACATAGTTAATTTGCTTTATTATACACGGATATGAATGTGAAATCAAGCTCTAAATCATAAAAAAACCTTGAAATTTCAAAGCTTTTCTTGTGCACTTATTATAGTAAGCAGTACAATTACGCCCTCTATAAAACCATTTTTTGCATTTTGGTTAGAGGGCGTATTTGTGCTGCGCATAATTTTGTTGTAAGAAAGCAGGAGCGGTGATACTTTTGCCAGAAAAGAAACAATTCACTACATAATGCGAATTATGTGGTTTTTTCTATACTACAAGTCCCAGACGTTCGATTTTGCGGCGGTGCTCAAAACCGGTAGTCATGATATAGATTCGTGTGGTGTTGATGGAGCTGTGGCCCAAAATATCTGCCAACTTTGCGATGTCCTTTTCAATGCCGTAGAAGGTTCGAGCGAACAGTTTGCGCAAGTTATGCGGAAAAACCTTAGTTGCCTTCACACCTGCCGCCTCGCAAAGCTTTTTCATCGCTGCCCAAATATTACTGCGATTGAGGGATTTTCCGGTTCGAGTAACAAAAATGGCTCCGGCAGTGATCCCGTGTCGCTTAGCGTAATTTAATAGAAGATTTTTCAATTTTCCCGGAACAAGAATGGTCCGGGTTTTATTTTTGCAATCTACCGTCACTTCGCCGTATCGTACCGCTTCCACTGAGAAATACTGCAGTTCGGAAACACGGATACCGGTCCCACAAATCGTTTGTATTACTAAATTTAACTGTTCATTCTTTTTAGATACCTGCAACAGCCGCAGATATTCTGCTTTCGTTAGCTCCTTATCTTCAGCACAGTAGGTCTGCCGCTGCATTCG
Source organism: Faecousia sp. (assembly GCA_045646665.1). Taxonomy (GTDB): domain Bacteria; phylum Bacillota; class Clostridia; order Oscillospirales; family Oscillospiraceae; genus Faecousia. The sequence goes on from JAZRLE010000114.1 coordinate 15,146, forward strand.
GATGTTCTTTACCTTGCAGTTGGACAGTCCCAGAAACTCCAGCAGGCAGTTTACGCTTGCCAGCATAGAGTTAATAGACCGGACGGCGTACCCTTGCTCCACCAAATGCTTTTTCCAATCTACCACAAGCTCCTTTGAAATTTCATTGCCGCTTGTATATTTGCAAAATGTCTGAACATCTCGCAGATATTTTTCTTGTGTTGCCGCGCTTTTTTCCTCACAACGGAGATAATTGCCGAATTCACAGATTGCATCATTTGTTAAAATCATATCGTTGCCTCCATTAGGTGATGATTATATTGTACCCTAAATTCAGCAAATAAGATGCTCTCGCATTGTTTTTAATAGGATATGGGTTGGTTTTGTACCTTACTAATTGTGGGCAGTGACCTCCACCACAGCGGTGGGACGGTTGGCGCTGGCTACCGTGGTGCCGTCCTGACCGCCCAGACGGGTATTGCTGGTAAATACATGGGCACGGCTGTCCTCACCGCACAGCACCGCCCGCTTGGAGAACACCGCCAAGCCGTTGAGGGTCACAGGTCGGCAGGTGCCGACAGTGGCATCGGCTAAGATTCGATAGTAAAATGTGGCATCTACACAGTAGTGGTTACGGTCAAAGGCCACCGGCTCCACATCGATATAAGTATACAGAAGCTCTGCACACCGCACCTTTGCCCCGGCGCAATCGTCAAGCACACTCTGGGATGCTCTGGTCAGATACACCCGCAGATCTTCAATGCAATCCTTATCCCGGCAGCTGTCGGTGATTTTCCGTGTGTGAATGGAAAGTGCCTGCTGCAGATCGCCCGCATTGCAGGGGATACTTCCCGGACAATTCTCACGCATAGTAATTACCTCCCGATAGAATTAAGCCAACGCTTATGGGACAGTTTATGCGCCCCAAAGACCCGGGGTGCAACAGAAAGTGAAAACAGAAAAAATATACATTATTTTGTGTTTCCCTCTTGCAAAAAGCACAATATGTAGTATAATAGGGTTTACAATCGCAATTTGTCTTCAATGGAGGATCGAATATGAAAATTATCAAACGAAACGGCGCAGAAGTCACCTTTGATGCCGCTAAGATCGAAACCGCCATCTCCAAGGCAAACAATGCCGTGGAGGAAAATGTCCGCATGACCCCTCTGCAGATCAAGCGCATCACCGAGCATGTGGAGATCGCCTGTGAAGAGATGGGACGCAGCCCCTCTGTGGAAGAGATTCAGGACTTGGTGGAAAAAGCCATTATGGCCCACGGCGCTTTTGAAGTGGCAAAATGCTATATCACCTACCGCTATACCCGCAGTCTCCTGCGGCAATCCAACACCACCGATGACCGGATCCTGACCCTCATTGAGAGCAACAACGAAGAAGTCAAGCAGGAAAACGCCAACAAAAACCCCACCATCAACGCTGTCCAGCGTGACTATATGGCAGGTGAAGTATCTAAGGACATCACCAACCGCATTTTGCTTCCCAAGGAGATCGTGGATGCCCACAATGCCGGCATCATCCACTTCCACGACTCCGACTACTATGCCCAGCATATGCACAACTGTGATCTTGTGAATCTGGAGGATATGCTGCAAAACGGCACTGTCATCTCCGGTACGCTCATCGAAAAGCCCCACTCCTTCTCCACCGCCTGTAACATCGCCACTCAGATCATTGCCCAGGTGGCATCCAACCAGTACGGCGGTCAGTCCATCAGCCTTACCCACCTTGCTCCCTTCGTGCAGATCAGCCGGGAGAAGATCCGCAAGGCAGTGGAAAAAGAAATGGCAGACCTGAATATCACCCTCACTGAAGAAGCAATCTCCAAACTGGTGGAAACCCGGCTGCGTGAAGAGGTCAGCAAGGGTGTGCAGACCATTCAGTATCAGGTCATCACCCTGATGACCACCAACGGTCAGGCTCCCTTTATCACCGTCTTTATGTATTTGAACGAGGCCCGGAACGAGCAGGAGAAGAAAGACCTTGCCCTTATCATTGAAGAAATGCTCCGCCAGCGCTACGAGGGTGTCAAGAACGAAAAGGGCGTATGGATCACCCCCGCCTTCCCCAAGCTGATCTATGTGCTGGAGGAGGATAACATTACCGAGGACTCCCCCTACTGGTATCTGACCCGCCTTGCTGCCCAGGTCACCGCCAAGCGGATGGTGCCGGACTATATCAGTGAGAAGATGATGCTGGAGCTGAAGGGCGATGTGTATGTGTGTATGGGCTGCCGCTCCTTCCTGACCCCCGACCGGTTCACCGAGGCCGGTGCCGGCAACATCGCCAATGCCGGCAATTACGAGCCGGGCAAACGCAAGTATTACGGTCGGTTTAATCAAGGCGTTGTCACCATCAATCTGGTGGATGTGGCCCTGTCTTCCGGCAAAGATATGGACAAGTTCTGGCAGATCTTTGACGAGCGACTGGATCTTTGCTACCGGGCGCTGCTGTGCCGCCACGAACGGCTGAAGGGCACTCTGTCCGATGCCGCACCCATCCTGTGGCAGTACGGCGCACTGGCAAGGCTGGAAAAAGGCGAACCCATCGACAAGCTCCTCTACGGCGGTTACTCCACCATTTCTTTGGGCTATGCCGGGCTTTACGAGTGCGTCAAGTATATGACCGGTCGCTCCCACACCGACGCAGAGGCAAAGCCCTTTGCCCTGCAGGTTATGCAGCACATGAACGATGCCTGCAAGGGTTGGAAAACCAAGCATAACATCGACTTCTCCCTTTACGGCACACCGCTGGAATCCACCACCTACAAATTTGCCAAGTGCCTGCAGCAGCGCTTCGGTAAGATCCCCGGCATTACCGACAAGAGTTATATCACCAACTCCTACCATGTCCATGTTGCCGAGCAGATCGACGCATTCACCAAACTGCGGTTTGAATCGGAGTTCCAGCAATTGTCCCCCGGCGGCGCAATCAGCTATGTGGAAGTACCCAATATGCAGCAGAACATCGACGCAGTGTTGGAAGTGATGAAGTTTATTTACGACAACATCATGTATGCCGAGCTGAATACCAAATCAGACTACTGTCAGTGCTGCGGTTTTGACGGCGAGATCGAGATTCGGGAGGATGACGGCAAGCTGGTGTGGGTCTGCCCCCAGTGCGGCAACACCGACCAGAGCAAAATGAATGTCGCCCGCCGCACCTGCGGTTATATCGGCACCCAGTATTGGAACCAAGGTCGCACCCAAGAGATCAAAGACCGGGTGCTGCACCTGTAAAACACAAAGCAACAATAGCAGGCAGATTGTATATCTGCCTGCTATTGTTACATTGTACAAATTTTATTTTGATTTCTTTGTTTTTTTATAATTTTCTACAATTCCCACTTGCAAATTTCCATTTTTTGTGCTATACTAACGATGTGCAAGGATTCTGGTTGTGTCTCCTATTCATTTTCTAATCTCTCTTTTCGCAAGCCCCGGCACCGTCTCGGATGGTGCCGGGAGTCTTTTTACCGTTTTTCCTGTTTGCGGTACACCTGAGGGGATAATCCGGTGGCTCTTTTAAAGCATTTTGAAAAATAAGGCGCATACGCAAAGCCGCACTGTTCTGCAATCTGCACAGCGGTGTAATCGGTATAGCGCAGCATTTTCTTTGCAAGCTCCACACGGGCAGCCAGCACATCCTGCTTAGGAGAAGACGCAAACCGATCTTTATACAATGTGCAAAAATGACTCACCGAATATCCGCACTGCCGTGCCATTTCCTGAAGATTCCATGCCCGTTCCGGACAACGAAGTATCTCCTCCCGCAATCGCGTTAAAGGATCTGCCGCGCCCTTCATCCGGTGATAGCGCCGATACAGATCGATCACAAGCCGGGTTGTCAGGCACCGCAATATATCCTCGCAACCTACCGCCTGCACCGCAAACTCTTCTGTTGCCTGCTTTATATACTGCTCCAGCACATTCTCAGGTCCCATCGGAAACGGTGTGTTGAGCGGCAGCGGATACCGCTCCAGCAAACCGCACAACTCCTCACCGCTGATATATGCCCAAGTGTTGACAAATCCTGCCTCCGTCCAGCCATGAAAGATCACACATCCCGGCGGATGAATCAGAATATCTCCCGGCGCGCCGGAATGCATCGCACCGTCATACTCATATTGAAAGGGTGTTTCAAAATAGCTGATAAAATAGTGCTCCGTCACATCACGGCTGCAAAAATATCCCACCGGATGGGTGGTGTGGCAATCACCAAATAGAAATTTCATAGCCCCTCACCATAAGAAAGTATAAGTTTATAACCAAAAATGACCTTGTTTCCATGAGTATATCATACTAAAATATAAATAGCAAGGAGGTATGCGCAATGAACAAAATCGATCTGAACGGCATTTGGACATTAACCGGCGCAGGGCAGGTCACCGCTTGTACCGTTCCCGGTTCCGTGTATTCCGCATTTTTGGGCAACGGACTGATGGAAGATCCCCACTATCGTGACAACGAACTGCAGGCCCTTGCCCTTATGGACGAGACTTTTACCTTTTCCCGGCATTTTTCTCTGAACAGCTCGCACCCTGTCTTACTCCACTGCGACGGTCTGGATACCCTGTGCGATATCTACATCAACGGCAAGCACATTGCCTATACGGACAATATGCACCGCACCTATGAATTTGATGTCACCGCCGCGCTGCAGCCGGGTGACAATGAGATTTGTCTGATCTTCCACCCCATCGATGCCTACATCAAAAAATTTCACGCAGAACACCCCCTGTGGGGTGAGCGGGATTGCCTGAAGGGCTTCCAGTATCTGCGCAAAGCCTCCTGTATGATGGGCTGGGACTGGGGTCCCCGTCTGCCCGATGCGGGTATTTGGCGGTCCATTTATCTGCTGGAAAAGGACAGCGCAAGAATCACCGAATTTCACCCCATCCAGCGCCACGAAAACGGCAAAGTTTTTCTGACCCCCAAGGTAACCTCTGACGGCGACGCCCAAATTGCCGTCAGTCTGACCACCCCCGACGGACAGACCATTCCCATTCCCGCCAATACAGAAACGCAAATCGAAAATCCCCAGCTGTGGTGGCCTAACGACCTCGGCGCGCAGCCCCTGTATACCCTCACCGCTACCTTAACAGAAAACGGCAAAGCCGTGGATACTCAAACCAAACGCATCGGTCTTCGCACCCTGCGGCTTGTGCGGGAACAGGACCAATGGGGACACTGCTACTGTCACGAGGTCAACGGCGTACGCTTTTTTGCCAAGGGCGCCAACCTTGTGCCTATGGACAACATTTTCTCCCAAATCACCCGGGATCGTACCGAAAAGCTCCTTGCCGGCTGTAAACGGCACCATTTCAACACCATTCGGGTTTGGGGCGGTGGCTACTACCCCCACGATGATTTCTATGACCTGTGCGACGAGATGGGTCTGATCGTTTTCCAGGATATGATGTTCGCCTGCAGCGAGATCCCCTATCTTGAGGACTACTTCCAAAATGTAACGGCAGAGATCTATGACAATCTGACCCGCATTCGCCACCATGCCTGTCTTGCGGTCATCGCCGGCAACAATGAGATGGAGCATGCCTACGCAGGCTGGCCGGAACATTACAAACGAGAAAACTACCTGCGGCTCTTCGAAGGAATCATCCCCGATGCCGTCCGGGAGCTTTGCCCCTATGTTCCCTACACTCCCTCTTCCCCCACCGCCTTCGGTCATATGCAAGACCCCACCAACGAAAATTCCGGCGACTGCCATTACTGGGATGTTTGGTTCTCGGACAAGCCCTTTACCGAATACCGCAAAAAGTTTTTCCGGTATTTGAGCGAATTCGGTTTCCAGTCCTTCCCCTGTGAGAAAACCATCAATGCCGTTACCTTACCGGAGGACCGCAATGTTTTCAGCCGGATCATGGAACGGCATCCGCGCAACGATAGCGCCAACGGCAAGATCCTGTCGTACCTGTCCAAGACCTTCCTGTATCCCAAGGATTTCGGCACACTGCTGTATGCCTCCCAGATCATGCAGGCAGAGGCCATCAAATGCGGTGTGGAGCATTTCCGCAGAAACCTGGGCAGATGTATGGGCACTCTTTACTGGCAGCTCAACGACATCTGGCCGGTGGCCTCCTGGTCAAGCGTAGACTCTTACGGACGATACAAGGCACTGCACTACTATGCTAACCGATTCTATGCCCCTATCCTGCTGTCCTGCCGGGAGACCGGTGAACAGGACGGTAGACCCTTGGTAAATATGGAACGGATCTACACCTATGAGACCAAAGCCCAGCTTTCCGTTACCAATGACACCCGGCAGCCTGTCAGCGGCACGGTGATTTGGGAACTGATCGATAGCAGCGATCAAATCCTGCAAAGTGGCACGCAGCCGGTAACCGTAGCACCGCTTTCCGTACTAACGCTGGAGGAACTGGTTTTTGAAAATTTGGATGTGGACATCTGCCACCTTTCCTTCCGGCTGATTGCAGGAGAGCAGGTTCTGTCACAGGGCAGCGTGCTGTTCACCGCGCCCAAGTATTTTCAGTTCCGGGATCCCAAGCTGTCCTGCACCGTCAGCGCAGATACCATTACCGTCTTTGCCGATGCCTATGCCAAATCTGTAGAAATCGATTCTCCGGATTCTGACTTCATCCTCAGCGACAATTTCTTCGATATGGAAAAGGGTGCCTACACTGTCAAAATTCTGGAAGGAACACCCAAAACCATCCGCCTGCGCTCTGTGTGCGATATAAGATAACAAAAAACTACCACCTCTCGGTGGTAGTTTTTTTATTGCTTTAAGCCAAGGGTTCAAAGTCCGCGGCGCCGTGCTTACACAGAGGACAAACAATGTCATCGGGCAATTCCTCTCCCTCATACACCCAGCCGCAAACCTTACACACGAAACCCTTCTTTTGGGCATCGGGCTTGGGTTTTACATTCTGCAGGTAATAGGTATAGGTCATGGTCTCCGCCTTGCTTAGGTTGGCACACTGCACCACATCGCAGATGAACATAATATGGGTATCCAGATCGATCTGGTTGATGACCTTGCAGCAGATGAAAGCATTGGCATACTTATCCAAAAACAGCAGGCCGTTGGCAGCGCGCTGTACATGGTCAAATCCATCAAATTTATCCGTATCCCGTCCGGAATGGAAACCGAACCGTTCAAAGACGGCAAAGGGCGCATCCTGCGACAAGGTGGAGATGTTCAGCTTACCGGTCTTGGCGATCACATCGCAGGAGTAATTAAGCTTATTGACGGTCACAGACACCCGGTTGGGGGTGTTGGTCACCTGCGTAACGGTGTTGACGATCAGACCGTTGTCCTTGTTGCCATCGTTGGAGGTGACTACATACAGACCGTAACCGATGTTGAACAGCGCGGTGGGATCCACAAAATCGTCCTTTACCTCCACAGCCATATAGGATGCTGCCAGCTCATCGGCAAGACGTCCGATTTCCTTCACATTCTCCTCGCTCATGGCGGACATAATGGTGATATTATTGTCGGTATAGGTAATATCCTTGGACTTTTCCAGCTTTTCCTTCATCACCTTGATGGCGGTGGGTGCCCAAGAGCCGTTTTCAATCATAGCAACGGTACGGTTCTGGAAATTCCGCTCGGTGAGCTTGTCAAGATAAGTCCGCATAAAGGGGAACACATCGGCATTGTAGGTGGTGGTAGCCAACACCAGCTTATCGTAGCGGAAAGCGTCGGAAACCGCCAGTGCCATATCGCAGCGGGCCAGATCGTGTACCACCACATTGGGCACTTCCCGCTTCCGCAGTTCCAGTGCCAGCAGCTCAGCTGCCTCCTTGGTGTGCCCGTAGATGGAGGTGTAGGCGATCACCACACCGTCGGTCTCGGGGGTGTAGCTGGACCACAGATCATACAGATGAATGTAGTGACCGAGGTTTTCCGTCAGCACAGGACCGTGGAGGGGGCAGATGATCTGAATGTCCAGAGTAGCAGCCACCTTCAGAATATTCTGCACCTGCTTGCCGTACTTGCCCACGATGCCGATGAAGTACCGGCGGGCCTCATCATCCCAAGGCTCCTGCACATCCAGCGCGCCGAACTTGCCAAAGCCGTCGGCAGAGAACAGCACCTTATCATAGCTATCATAGGTCATCATAACCTCAGGCCAGTGGACCATAGGCGCAAAGGCAAAGGTCAAAGTATGCTGACCCAAAGAAAGGGTGCCGAAATTCTCCACGGTCAGCTTGTTTGCCACCTTCAGCTTGGGGAAGAACTGGCCGATCATCTTAAAGGTCTTTACATTTGCCACCACGGTGACCTGCGGATAGGTGTTGACAAAGGCCTCCACGGATGCTGCGTGATCCGGCTCCATATGCTGCACCACCAGATAATCCGGCTGCCGACCGGCAAGGGCCTTCTCGATATTCTTCAGCCACTCAGCGGTCTTGCTGGCATCAATGGTATCCATAACCGCTATCTTTTCATCCAAAATCACATAGGAATTGTATGCCATACCACCCGGCACCACATACTGACCCTCAAACAGATCTACCTCGTGATCGTTAGCACCTACATATAAAATCGTATCTGTAACTTTTTTGAGCATTGGATTTTCCTCCTGTTTTGGCTTCTGCCTGATTCATGACACTATCATAACAGAAATTCCTTATTTTGTCAATATAAGAATGATTCTTATTCTTAAAATTTTTCTTGACAAAAAACACCTTTTCTGTATACAATGAATAAGAACAAAAAAGGAGGTTTTTTCCATGGAACTGGTTTTACTGACCGCTTTGGGCGTAGGCGGCGCCACAGTCTTTGGTACCGTTCTGGGCTTTGTGTTTAAGAAAATATCCCATAAGTTCAGTGATATTGTTTTATCCTTCGCCGCCGGTGTTATGCTGGCAGCTGCAGTGATGGGTCTGATTCTCCCCTCATTGGAGTATGGCGGCAAATTTGGCATTTTTTATACCGTTGCCGGTGTGTTTGCCGGTGCGGTATGTGTGAATCTGTTTGACCGGCTGGTGCCCCATCTGCACCGACTCACCGGTGCAGACCAAGAGCAGCACCCCACCGATACTGCCAAACTTAACAAAGTTTTGTTGTTTGTCACTGCCATTGCCATCCACAACCTGCCCGAGGGCATCGCCGCAGGTGTTGGCTTCGGCTCCGGCAACAATGCCCAGGCGCTGACGGTTGCCGGCGGCATTGCTTTGCAGAACATTCCGGAGGGTATGGTGATCGTCGGTCCTATGCTCTCGGTGGGTATGAAACCGGGACGGACATTTTTGGTAGCCGCTGCCACCGGTGTGGTGGAAGTGCTGGGTACATTGCTGGGCTACTTTGCCGTCACCCTTTCCACCGCCGTTCTGCCCTTCGCCCTCGCCTTTGCCGGCGGCACTATGCTCTATGTCATCAGCGACGAAATGATCCCCGAGACCCATGCCCACGGCAGCGAACGGGGCGCCACCTATTCCCTTTTGGTGGGCTTTTGTCTGATGCTGGTATTCGATGTGCTTTTAGGTTAATTTTTTGCAAAAACACGCCTGTGTCTAACAGGCGTGTTTTTTATATGTCGATTGTTTCCAGCAGTGCTTCCAAATGGGATAGGGCGGGGATTTCATAATCCGGGCGCATCTGCTCCGGACAAGGTTTCCCCTTGGGGTTGACCCAGCAGGTTTTCATACCCACCTGCTTGCCCCCCAAAATATCCGAGCTGAGGCTGTCACCAACGATCATAGATCTTGTTACATCAAAATCCGGGATCCGGGCAAAGCATCGCTCAAAATACTCCCTGTCCGGCTTGTTGATACCGATTTCCTGAGAGATGAAAATCCCCTGAAAATAATGGGAGATATTGGCGCTTGCCAACCGTCCGGCCTGCACATGGGAGGTGCCGTTGCTGGCTATGTACAGCTTATACTTCCGGCTTAAGGCTTCCACCGCTTCTGCTGCACCGGGCAGGAAATAATGCCCCGTACCCAAATTCTTTTCATAGGTTCTGGCGCATTGCACCGGATCCACTGCTATGCCGTATTCTGTGAACAGATCCGCAAAGCGATTCACCAAAAGCGCCTCCCGGGTCACTTCTTTCCGCTCCAGCCGCTCCCAGTAGGACTTGTTGATCGCACTGTAACGGGCAACGACAGATTCCTCCGGTTCCAAACCGAAGAATTGCAAAGTCTTCCCCAATGCGACCTGCTCTGCTTTGTGGAAGTCCAAAATGGTATCATCCAAATCCAAAAACAAAAATTCGATCACAGGTGTTTCCTCCTGTAAATTTCGTTGGCCAGGGCAGCAAACTGGGCAATATCCAGCGTTTCACCCCGGACATTCTCCGGCAAACCGCAAGCAGCGATCACCGCTCCCGCACCTTCCTTGCCCAGCTCCGGGAAACCGGCTGCCAAACCGTTCTGCAGCTTTTTCCGGCGCATAGCAAAGCTGGCTCTGACTGTCCGGAAGAAGATGTCTTTGTCCAAGATCTCCCACGGCAGGTTCTTTCGAACCTTCAGCATAATGACAGCCGAAGTCACCTTCGGTTGGGGCAGGAAGCAGTGGGCCGGCACATCAAATAAAATCTCCGGTTCTCCATAGAACTGGCAAAACACCGTAAACGCGCTGTAATCCGCCGTACCGGGCTTTGCAGCGATCCGCAGCGCTACTTCCTTCTGCACCATGACCGTTACCGCATCGAAGCACTCCGCCTCCAGCAGCGCCGTGAGAATGGGTGAAGTGATATAATAAGGCAGGTTGGCGCAGGCCATCGGCCGCAGACCGGCAAATCTCTCCCGCACCAGCTTGGCAACATCCTGCTTCAGCACATCGTCCCAAATGATCTCCAAATTGGAAAACGCTCCCACTGTGGCAGCAAGGATCGGCTCCAGTCGCTTATCCAGTTCCACTGCGCAGACCTTTCCTGCCCGCAGGGCAAGCTGCTGGGTCAGTGGACCGATTCCGGGACCGATCTCCAGCACGCCGGCAGTTTCGTCCACTCCGGAGAACTCTGCGATCTGCTCCGGTACCCACCGGGCAATCAGAAAATTCTGACCTTTTGCTTTGGAAAAATGAAAACCGTGTTCAGCCAGCAACGGCTTCATCACAGCAATATCACATACATCGATCATAAAAAAACCGCCTTTCTCCTGCTATCATAGCACGAAAAAGGCGGTTTTGCAATGTATTTTAATCGACCTTCCAATTGGCATCGCCAAGGAAGTACACAGTGCAATCCTTCACACCGAACTGGAAGCACTTCTCTTTGGTTTCCATGTACAGATCCAGACGCTTGTTCTGGATGGCGCCACCACAGTCCTCTGCGGTACTCAGACCATACACAAAAGAGCCGTCGGTAGATACGATAAACATACGGGTACCGTAAGGAATCACAGAGGGGTCAACAGCCACCACACCCCATCTTACCCGGGTGCCGTTGGCAGTGATCTCGTCACAACCTTCGTCGGTATGGGTATAAGCGGTTGCCACAAACTGATCCTTGCGGGTGTAGGTCAGCACCTCACCGGAGGGCATCACAATAACACCGTCACCGATCAAGGGCATATCAGATACCTGACCAACCTTCTCACCGGTACCCACAGCGATCACCTGGGTCACAGGCTCGACAGTCACAGTTTCCTGATAGACATTGCGCTGGGTCTCCGTGCCGTCCACATAAACCACATCGGCAGTGCAGAGCTTCTGACCGACCTTACCGGTCACCAGAATTTTCTCCGCGCCCATTTCCAAAGTGGGATCATCACAATAAGCAATCTCGAAGGGGATCTCCACAGTGTAGCTCTCGGTGTTCTTCACCTTCTGCTCCACCTTGACCTCCATACCGTCATAGGTCATAGTATCTAACGGCAGGGAAACCACCACAGAATCGTCGATCACGATTCCCATACGGACAAACAAAGCATCCAAGCGTTCGCCATAGCTGCTGATCTTCCAGGTCTTTCCGCAATTGTGCACAGTAATGTTCTGGGCACGCTGCACCTTGATCTCAGAAACGCCGTCAACAGACTCGGTTGTATATATATCATCTGCGGACAGATCGACACCCACCTCTTCCAGCACCTTGACCGGATCAGAGGCATATGTGGTATGCACCGTGACAGCATCGCCATCGGTGATCACAAAGGTGTTCTCTGCTTGCGCCGTCTGGGAAAGGGATCCTACCAGGCAAACAACTACCAACAAGATCGCCAACACCTTAAAGGAATTGTGCTTTCTGCTGACCACAAAGGGCGTAAACAAAACCATTGCAGGAACCTCCTTTCACAAATTCTGCAAAGATGTACCACAAGAAAGTGGTATCAAATAGTTACAAAGAAATACAATCCTCAAGCGGATTGCAGGTTCATTATAACAAAAATTCCGAAAAAGTCAAGCATTTCCTTAAAAACACCGCTTAATTACAACTTTTTCGAAAATTATTTTGTAATAATTATGTAAACTCTTTGTCAATTTATGGTATTTTTTCGTGAATTTGACCACAATATATAGTGGGATTTGTCACATTTTTTGACAGATTGGCAAGAAATATGTAACCTGCTGAAAATTTAACCGATTTCAAGATTATGGTAAACCATTTTTATAAAAATTCGCCCTTCTTCCCTCCCCTCTCATAGAAAAACCGCTTGTAGAAGGTGTGATATCCTCCACTTCACCCCCCATTCCTCATTTGATCTGCGGGATTGACAATGCGCTGAATCTGTGATATATTTGCATAGTTAAAAGCCGTGATGAAGACACGCGCTCCCTTCGGGATTCCCAGAGAGAGACCCGTCTGGTGAAAGGGTCTTGAATACCTACCGGAGCGATACCACTTCTGAGCTGTATGCGCGGAAATGCCATGCCGGGTGCGCCCGTTAAAGCGTCAACGAGTGGCGAAGCAATTCGCAACCAGGGTGGAACCGTGGAATACTTTTGTATCCCACCCCTGATCTTTCAGGGGATGGGATTATTTTTATGCCTTTCCCCCAAGGCGAACTCTACAAACTGCTTTTTGATGATTCGGGCAGCAGATTTTGCTCCAACTCAAACAGCGGAAAATCCGTAATACTTTGTGTATTGGGGGCTTTTCGCTGTGAAGAGTTGGGGAAAAAGATGCGACCAAATCGCAAAAGGGTAGTTTTTAGAGGAGCCATTAAACAAGGAGGAAAAAACCATGAGCGAAGAAAATCTGTACACCTTTGAAAACCCCGAGTACCGCAAAACCTTTTGGCACACCAGCTCCCATGTGATGGCACAGGCTGTCAAGCGTCTGTGGCCGGAGGTAAATCTGGCAATCGGACCTGCCATTGACGAGGGCTGGTACTATGACTTTGATGCCCCCTTCTCCTTCACTCCCGACCATCTTTCTCAGATTGAAGCGGAGATGAAGAAGATCATCAAAGAGCGTATCCGTCTGGAGCGCACCGAAAAACCCCGCAGCGAAGCCATCGCATATATGGAGTCTATGCAGGAGCCTTACAAGGTAGAACTGATTGAGGATCTGCCGGAGGATGCTGTCATCTCCTTCTACACCCAGGGTGAATTCACCGACCTGTGCGCCGGTCCCCACTTGGATCACACCGGTCGGCTCCGTCATAACGGTTTCAAGCTGACCAAGTCCTGCGGTGCCTACTGGCGCGGCGACTCCAATCGGAAGATGCTCCAGAGAATTTACGGCATCGGCTTCCCCTCCAAGGACGAGCTGGACGCCTATCTGGAAGCACAGGCAGAAGCACTGAAGCGCGACCACAACAAGCTGGGTCGTGAGCTGGAATTCTTTACCACCGTGGAAGAGATCGGTCAGGGTCTTCCCATTCTGCTGCCCAAGGGCGCAAGAGTTATTCAGACCCTGCAGCGCTGGATTGAGGACGAGGAGCAGAAGCGCGGCTATCTGCTGACCAAGACCCCCTTGATGGCAAAGTCCGACCTGTATAAGATCTCCGGTCACTGGGATCACTACCGTGACGGTATGTTTATTTTGGGTGATCCGGATGACGAAACCAAGGAATGCTTTGCTCTGCGTCCTATGACCTGCCCCTTCCAGTATCAGGCATATTTGAATCGCGCCCGTTCTTACCGAGATCTGCCTATGCGCTTGGGTGAGACCTCTACCCTGTTCCGTAACGAGGACAGCGGCGAAATGCACGGTCTGATCCGTGTCCGTCAGTTCACCATTTCCGAGGGTCATCTGGTTCTGCGCCCCGAGCAGTTGGAAGAAGAATTTAAGGGTTGTCTGGAGCTTGCCAAGTATGTTCTCGACACCGTGGGTATGCTGGAAAACTGCACCTTCCGGTTCAGCCAGTGGGATCCTGCCCGCGCCGGCATCAAGTACGAAGGCACTGCCGAGCAGTGGGAAGAAGCCCAGCGGGTTATGGGCGAGATTCTGGATAATCTGGGTGTGGAGTACGAGATTGGCATTGACGAAGCTGCATTCTACGGACCCAAGCTGGATATTCAGTATAAGAATGTGTTCGGCAAGGAAGACACCATCGTCACCATTCAGATCGATATGCTCCTTGCCCAGAAGTTCGGTATGGAGTACACCGATGCCGACGGTCAGAAGAAGACCCCCTATATCATTCACCGTACCTCCCTTGGCTGCTACGAGCGGACCCTGGCTTACCTCATCGAGCGGTATGCCGGCGCTCTGCCTCTGTGGATGATGCCCACCCAGGTCATGGTCATGCCCATCACCGACCGTGCCCACGAATATGCCAAGGAATTGGCTGCTAAGCTGAATTCTGTGAACATCCACGCAGAGACCGACTGCCGCAGTGAAAAGCTGGGCTACAAGATCCGGGAAGCACAGCTGCAGAAGGTGCCTTATATGCTGGTCATCGGCGACCGGGATATGGAAAACGGCACTGTGTCTGTCCGTACCCGCAAGGGTGAGGATCTGGGCGCTATGACCCCCGACGAATTCACCGCCAAGTGCCTGATGGAGATCGCCACCAAGAGCAAGGAAGTTTAACATTCCTTCAATTCCCCTATATTCGAACTTTATCTCCCAATAACCACCACCCCCGCCGTTGATTCCTCAACGGCGGGGGTTCTATGTGGAAATCCGCTTAGATACTTGTAGGGGCAGCTATCAGCCGTCCGCAAACTTGCTGCACAAAGGAGCTTTGACGGACGAGCAATGCTCGCCCCTACGAAGTCTATCATCCACGTTTGTAGGGCGGGGGCTTGCTCCCGCCGAAGAAACCCAACAACAGACTAGCGGCGGGAGTAAACCCCCGCCCTACGATTGTTTTATTAGATTTTTATCTAATCACTATTGACAAAAATTGATTAGATGTATATAATATCACTGTGGCCACAAATCCTACGAAAGGTGTGTAACTATGACTTATCTTGAAATCGACAGTGCCATACTTGCCATTAGTCAACAAATGTGCAACGAGTGTAAGGCAAGATTGGATGCTATCTCTAAAGAAAATCGCACAGAAAGAAAAGCCGTGCAGTTGGAATACGCTATGTATAACTTTTGCAGTGACATTCTAAACGACCGGAAAGATAATATTCTACGAAGACAACGCTTTTTGGAAAAAGTTATGTATATGACTCCGGAACTTGCCTCTGCATATCAAGCCCTCGACGACGAGCGTAAATTGTGTTTTGTCGCTGCTTTACATGCACAACCGTTTATTCAGGATCAATGGGTTAATAAAAAAGAAGCCGAACTCGCCGCAGCCACAGCTTCAGGTGATACGAAAAATGTTTTTGAATTAACTATCCAGCTTGGCGCAGTGAAGAACATGTTTGCCGCTTGGGAACAGTGGCGTATAGAGAACAACATCTTTCCACATATGTTTGAAGGTGATTGTGCATGAAGGAAAAACTCCAACTTCTAAAAGTGCTTGCCGATGAAACGCGGCTTGCAATTGTCAACATTTTGCTCCGTGAGGATTGTTATGTCGAAAAAATCGCCTGTGACCTTTCCTTAACACCGGCAACCATCTGTTACCATCTAAAAAAATTGGAATCAGCAGGTGTTGTCAATTGCTCCCGATCGCAATTTTATATCATTTACTCACTGAATCGGGAAGTTTTTGACAAACCCCTTTACGAACTGATAAAGTTAGATGCTGCTATTATCAGCAGTGATAAAAAGTATGAAAACGATGTTTTGTCCCATTTCTTCAAATACGGAAAACTGACACAGATTCCTACACAACGTAAAAAACGGGAGATTGTTCTTCACAAGATCGCCCAAGGGTTTGAAATCGGACGCAAATATACAGAAACTGAAGTCAACGAAATAATTCACAATTTTCACGAAGATCATTGCACCATTCGCCGAGAAATGGTGGCCTGCGGCATTATGGACCGGGAAAACGAACTCTATTGGCTTGTATAAGAAATATTCTACCTTCCTATGCGTGTCGGCAATTCCGTATTGACAGGAATTGCCGACATCTTACATTGAACAATTTAAATTAAAAAGAGCGTACTGTTTTCACAGCACGCTCTTTTATCTTTTCTTATCTGGAATTAAACCAGCTCGATGACTGCCATCTCAGCAGCGTCGCCACGGCGAGCGCCGGTGCGGGTCACTCTGGTGTAGCCGCCGTTACGGTCAGCATACTTGGGAGCAACTTCATCAAACAGCTTCTTGGCCACATCTTCCTTGGTGATGAAAGCCAGAGCTCTGCGGTAATTGGCCAGGCCGCCCTTCTTGCCCAGGGTGATCATCTTCTCAACCACGGGCTGAACTTCCTTGGCACGGTAGAAGGTGGTCTCCATCTTGCCGTTAGCCAGAAGATCGGTTACCTGCTGACGCAGCAGAGCTTTTCTCTGTGCGCTGGTCTTGCCCAGTTTACGAGTACCGAACATAAACGTTTCCTCCTAACTCAGAATTAGTTGTTGCTGCCGGAATCCTCGCTGGCCAGGGACAAGCCCATCATCTCCAGCTTCTTCTGCACTTCGTCCAGGGACTTCTTGCCCATGTTACGCACCTTCATCATATCCTCACCGGTCTTGCTGATCAAATCAGCAACAGTGTTGATATTGGCGCGCTTCAGGCAGTTGAAGCTACGGACAGACAGATCCAGCTCGTCAATGGTCATTGCCAGCTTGGTATCGGGGCGATCGGTAGACTTCTCCACAACAGTGGAGCCGGCGCTGACGGTATCGGACAGGTTGGTGAACACTGTCAGATGGTCGGACAGGATCTTCGCACCCAAGCTAACCGCATCCTTCGCGGTAATGGTGGAATCGGTCCAAACTTCCAGAGTCAGCTTGTCGAAATCGGTCTTATCGCCAACACGGGTGGGCTCCACCGTATAATTCACCTTTTTGACGGGGGAATAGATGGAGTCAATGGGAATCACACCAATCACGGTCTGGGCGGTCTTGTTCCGGTCAGCCGGGACATAGCCGCGACCCTGAGACAGGGTGATCTCCATATTAAAAGTAGCGCCTTCACCCAGAGTGCAGATGTGCAGCTCGGGATTCAGAATCTCAACCTCAGCGTCTGCCTTGATGTCACCGGCGGTGACCTCACAGGGACCGACAGCGTCAATATATACGGTCTTGGGACCCTGGCAGTGCAGCGTCATAATCATACGCTTCACATTCAGAACGATCTCAGTCACATCCTCGGTGACACCGGGGATGGTGGAGAACTCGTGCTGCACACCGGCGATCTTCACAGATGTGGCAGCGTAGCCGGGCAGGCTGGACAGCATAATCCGGCGCAGGGAGTTACCCAAAGTCATACCGTAGCCACGCTCCAGAGGCTCCACGACATACTTGCCGTAAGAAGGATCCTCGGGGGTGTCCAGACAGGTAATGCGAGGCTTTTCAATTTCAACCATGAATCTTAACCCTCCTTATGAAGTTGTGCAGGGTGTAGAATGCACCCCACAAATGCAATACGCGAACAAACAGGGGGCTGATTACTTAGAGTACAACTCGACGATCAGGTGGACAGCGATATCGAAGTCGATGTCAGCCTTGGTGGGCATAGCAACGATCTTACCGGTCAGGGTGTTCTTATCGCGATCCAGCCACTTGGGAGCAGCAACAAAGGTGTCAGCTTCCTTCAGAGCCTTGAAGAAGGCATTGGAAGCGCTCTTCTCGCAAACAGCAACCACATCACCGGTCTTAATCAGGTAGCTGGGGATGTTAACCCGGCTGCCATTAACGGTGAAGTGACCGTGGTTCACCAGCTGACGAGCCTGACGGCGGGAGTTGGCAAAGCCCAGACGGTAAACAACGTTATCCAGTCTACGCTCAACCAGAGTCAGCAGGTTGTCGCCGGTATTGCCTTCCTGGCGAGCGGCTTTCTCGTAGTAGTTGTGGAACTGCTTTTCCTGAATGCCATAAACAAACTTGACCTTCTGCTTCTCGGTCAGCTGAGTGGCATACTCGGACTTCTTAGCTCTTCTCTGACCGCCGGGGTTCTTGTTGGAAGTCTTAGCGTAACCCATTGCGGCAGGAGAAACGCCCAGCGTTCTGCAACGCTTCAGCACGGGCTGCATATTCTTAGCCATAAATATTTCCTCCTATTCCGAAATCAGACACGACGTCTCTTGGGAGGACGGCAACCATTGTGAGGAATGGGGGTGACGTCCTTGATCATTACGACTTCCAGACCTGCAGTCTGCAGTGCCCGGATGGCAGCCTCACGTCCCTGACCGGGGCCCTTAACATAGACCTCGACGGACTTCAGACCGCAGTTGTCGATCGCAGCCTTGGCAGCGGTCTCTGCAGCAGTCTGTGCAGCAAAGGGAGTGGACTTACGGGAACCACGGAAGCCCAGACCACCGGAGGAAGCCCAAGAAAGGGCGTTGCCTTCCAGGTCAGTAACGGTAACCATGGTGTTGTTGAAAGAGGAACGGATATGCACCGCGCCTTTCTCAACTACTTTGCGCTCTCTGCGGCGCTTAATAACTTTCTTAGTAGCCTTAGCCATTTACATATCCCTCCTTACTTCTTCTTGTTAGCAATGGTCTTCTTGGGACCCTTGCGGGTACGGGCATTGGTCTTGGTACGCTGGCCATGCACAGGCAGGCCACGACGGTGACGGATGCCACGGTAGCAGCCGATTTCGCTCAGCCGCTTGATGTTCATTGCAGTTTCACGGCGCAGGTCACCCTCGATGATGAAGTTACCTTCGATGGTCTCACGCAGCTGTGCTTCCTGCTCTTCGGTCAGATCCTTCACGCGGGTATCGGGATCGATCTTGGTCATTTCCAGAACCTTAGCCGCACGGGCAGGTCCGATGCCGTAGATATAAGTCAGGGCAATTTCGATTCGTTTTTCGCGGGGAAGGTCAATACCAGAAATACGTGCCATATTCTTTTTTGCCTCCTATTAGCCTTGTCTCTGCTTGTGCTTGGGGTTTTCGCAAATTACCATAACGCGACCCTTGCGCTTGATGATCTTACACTTTTCGCACATGGGTTTAACGGACGGTCTTAC
>JAZRLE010000115.1:0-32369 GCA_045646665.1 Faecousia sp.
CCTCGACGCCCCGCAAAAAGCACATTTGCCCACGGGGCGTCGAGGGCGCCGCCCCCTACATTTGTTTTTTTATTTAAAACAGCAATCTCGGTCTGCCCCGGAGGACCCGGCAGCTGTCCGGATCGATGTCCACCAGCACGATATCCGGTCCGATGCGGCAGACCTTGCACCAGGGGATCACAAAATCATCCCGCGGCGACCCCAGCCCCCACATCTTGCACCGCCCG
Source organism: Faecousia sp. (assembly GCA_045646665.1). Taxonomy (GTDB): domain Bacteria; phylum Bacillota; class Clostridia; order Oscillospirales; family Oscillospiraceae; genus Faecousia. Next base: position 228 of record JAZRLE010000115.1, read on the forward strand.
GGCACCACGATGGCGCTGATCTCTCCCTTGGGAAGCTGGATGATCACATCGTTGATAAAGCCCAGCCGCCGCCCGTCGCTGATGCAGATGACCTCCTTGCAGTTCAGATCCGTAAACTTGGCTGACATAGCATCCACCCCCACAGTTTTGGTAAAGTCTATGCAGCGATCCCCGTTCCTATGCCGATAAAAATGTGTGGGCGGTTAATGACCGTCCACACATTATGCATTATTTCTTGAAGGTGTCCATCGCCATGGGCTTGACATCCTTGGGGATGGGGGGTATGTAGCCCTCGGGTCCCACCCGCTTTGCGTGTTCTTTTTTCGCCTCCGCCAGCAGTTCGGGATTTTCCATCAGCTCGGCAACGCCGGCAGCCATGACCTTGGCGGCGTAGATGGTCATATCCTTGGCCCGCTGGGTCTTGCCCTGGGCGGTCATCTGCCAGGAATGACCGGGGGTCTTGACGGTGATGGTTGCGGCGAAGATCTGGGCAGTGGGACACACCCAGCTCACATCGCCCACATCCGTGGAGGAAGCGCCCTGACTCTCCGGTTCGTACTCTTTCAGTCTGGTGCTCCAGGGATGCTCCGGATCGCAGCCGGGAACGGCGGACGCCAGAGCCTTGCCGTAGGCCATATCCTCCGGCGTCACATCCGGCTGGGGGATCTGCTCCAGCTTCTCATAAAGCATCCGCTGAATGGCATCGTTGGGCAGCACATTGGAACAGGCCTTGATAAACTGATGGCTTTCGGTGGTGCCGGTCATCAGGGCAGCGCCCTTGGCGATATCGTTGACCCGGTCATAAAGCTCGGCAACGATCTTGTTGCTGACGCCGCGGATCAGATACAGCACCTCTGCGTGGGGCTGGACCACATTGGGAGAGAAACCGCCGGTGTCGGTGATGGCATAGTGAATCCGGCAGGTGGAGGGGATATGCTCCCGCAAAAACTGCACGCCCACATTCATCAGCTCCACCGCATCCAGCGCGCTGCGACCCTTTTCGGGAGAGCCACCGGCATGGGAAGCCTTACCGTCAAACTTATAAAGCACCTGATAGTTGCCCAGCCAGCGGCGGTTGAGGGCCTTGGTGTCATCGGAGGGGTGCCAGGTAATGGCAGCATCCAGCTCGTCAAACACACCGTCCCGGGCCATAAAGGCCTTACCGGAACCGCCCTCCTCGCCGGGACAGCCGTAGAAAATGACGGTGCCGGGCTTGCCGGTCTTCTCCAGCCAAGCCTTTACGCCGATGGCAGCGCCCAAAGCGCCTGCGCCCAGCAGGTTGTGACCGCAACCGTGACCGGCTTCGCCGCCGGCAGATTTTTGCTCCGCAACACCTGCCACCTGGCTCAGACCGCTGAGGGCATCAAACTCGCCCAAAATGCCGATGACCGGCTTACCGCTGCCGAAACGGCCGGAAAAAGCGGTCTTGATGTCCGCCAGGTTTTCCTCCACTTCAAAGCCTTCCTTGCGCAGCACATCGCAATACCAGGCGGCAGCTTTATATTCGGTAAAGGCCATTTCCGGGTTTTCCCAGATATAGTCTGCGGTCTGCTCCACCACCGCCCGCTTTTCATCGATTGCAGAAACAATGGTTTCCATAGACACATCTCCTTTGTAAGATGTATCCATTATAATCCAAGCGTGGACAAATTGCAATTGCAAATATAGGGGTCGGCCAGGGCGCCGACCCCTACAAATCTGTAACGATTACGACAGGCTAAAGCCCTTGCGCATAGTCTTAATGGCGCCCTTTTCCAACCGGGACACCTGCGCCTGGGAGATGCCCAGGGAATTTGCCACCTCCATTTGGGTCTTGCCGTCGTAAAACCGCAGCGCAAGGATCTCCTTCTCCCGGTCACCCAGAGACTTGAACGCAGTCTGCAGGCAGATCTGGTCGATCCAGTTGCCCTCGGTGTTCCGGTTGTCCTTCACCTGATCCAAAATGGTCAGAGGATCGCCCCCCTCGGCATATACCGGATCGTACAGGCTCACCGGCGCGCACACCGCGTCCAGTGCCTCGGAAACCTCACTTTCCGCCAGCTCCAGCTCCTTGGCAACCTCCGCATTAGTGGGATCCCGACCCATTTTCAAAACCATCGCCTCCTTGCACTGGAGCACCCGGTAGGCAACATCCCGCAGTGATCGGCTCACCCGGATCGCCGAATTATCCCGCAAATACCGCCGCACTTCCCCTGCGATCATAGGCACCCCGTAGGTGGAAAAACGCACACCCTTGGTGGGGTCAAAGTTGCTGATAGCCTTCATCAGCCCGATACACCCCACCTGAAACAGATCGTCGGGACTTTCCCCCCGTTTTTCAAATCGCTGGATCACCGACAGCACCAGCCGCAAATTCCCCTCGATGAGCATTTGCCGCGCATTGTCATCGCCGTTTTTGGCCTGCAAAAGAAGACTGTCCATCTGCGCCTGGGACAGCACCTTTAATTTTGCGGTATTCACACCGCAGATCTCTACTTTCCCCTGCATACACCCTCCTGCAACTTTTTGTTATGAAGAGTATTTCCTGCGGAGAAAAATTCATACAAAACCATTTTTGTGAAAATCCAACAAAAAAATTTTCCCCTCTGTCCTGCCGCCGACGGTTTTTTTGCAGACCCGGCGCACAAGCGGAAACAAATTGATAGAATTTCCCCATTTTCACCCCCGGTTCTGTCGGCAACATAATTCCACCGAAACCGGGGATTTCCCCATTTATGCAACCAACTTCTGCCGGGTTTTCCACCGGCAAAAAAGGAAATCTCCGGAAAACCACCGCTGAAAACAATGAGTTTTCCACATTATCCACAGGTTTTTCCACAGGTGGGGGTTTGTACTTTTTCTGCTTTTTCGGTTTACATAAGTGAAGTGCCGGAAGAGTGACAACATTGTTACCGGTTCTTTGTGCACATTTTGACGGAGGGCGGCTTTCGGCACAAAATTTTTCCTCTTGACAAAAATTCTTTTTTGTGATGGGCTTTGCCGAACGCTATATCTTGTGGCTGACTTCCGAAATCACCACAACCGGGCAGGGGTATCGGCAAAAACAGGAAAATATTCGTATTTTTTTCAAAAAAGGTATTGATTTTATGGGAAACCTCCGCTATAATTGGTCAGTGCGTGAGCAAAATTTTGCAACAGGAGGTGTAACAATGCCCAACATTAAGTCCTCTAAGAAGGATGTCCTTTCTTCCAAGATCGCTTACGAGAAGAACAAGGCCAACAAGACCGCTCTGAAGACCGTCCTGAAGAAGTTTGACGCCGCTCTGGAAGCCGGTGACAAGGCTGCTGCCGAAGTCGCTTACAAGGCTGCCGTTAAGGCCGTTGATCAGGGTGTCAACAAGGGTATCGTCAACAAGAACGCCGCTGCCCGCAAGAAGAGCAGCCTGACTCTGAAGCTGAACAAGCTGGCCTAAGTCAAAGACTTCTCTGAAAATATCGCCTTCCGTATCTCGGAAGGCGTTTTTTCATTTTTACGATAACCCACTTGGCTCTCCCTTTGGGGGAGCTGGCAAAAATCTTTGATTTTTGACTGAGGGGGAAAACATAACGCCCTCTCCGTCTGCCCGTACGGGCAGCCACCTCTCCCAAAGGGAGAGGCAAGCGGGTATGCCCTACATTTTTGTTTACTTTTCCCACCCACGGGATTATAATAAAAGAAAAAACACGCGGGAGAATCTCCTTATGAACATACAAGCTGCAAAACTGTTCAGCACCATTGTCCTGTCGGACAAACCTGTGCGCATCAAGCTGCTGGGCGACTCCATCACCCATGGCTGCGGCGGCACCGGTTTTTTGGAGAGCGGTGAGAATTTCCTCCACCAATATCGCCGCAATGACAACGGCTACTGCTGGGCAAACCTGATGCGGGATTTTTTGGGCGAGCAGTACGGCTGCCAGGTCATCAACAACGGCTGTACCGGTGTGCGAACCGCCTACCTTGTAGAGAATTTTGATACCCTTGTGGATGAAGCGGACGATCTTATCATCTGCACCATCGGCACCAACGACCGTTCTCAATACCACAAAGACGGTCCCAAACCCTCCCGCCGGGATAAGCTGGCGCAGGTTTATGGAGATATGACCGCCCTTGCGGAAAAATTCCAAAAGATAAACAAGCCGGTAATCTTTGTGGCAAACATTCCTGCTGTTCTGGAAGCTGATGGCAGTTTCAACAACCAGCCCTATTGGCGACTGATCCATATGCGGGATATTCACGACCTGTGGTTCAAGCTTTGCTGCCAACGGGAGCTACCATTTGTGGATCTGTATACCGCCATGAACGATTACTGCGACTGTCACAACATAGCACTGGACGACCTGCTGGCCGACGGCCTGCATCCCAACGACCGGGGGTATGAAGTGATGTTCCGCCTGCTGATGAAGGAATTGGGCATCGCCGTCCCCGGCAAGGACATTCAATATTAATTTTTTGTAAATGTAGGGGCGAGCATTGCTCGTCCGTTGCCGCAGAAATAAGCTCGTACCGGCGGACGACCAATGGTCGTCCCTACATTCTCAATTTACAAGGAGGTGTTTCCATGGCGCGGCTGTCTGACCCCATTACCATTTTAAAGGGCATCGGACCTACCAAGGCAAAGCAGTTTGCCGCCCTCAACATCCATACCCTGGAAGACCTCATTTGCCATTTCCCCCGGGGCTACGAGGACAGAACCAAAATCCTGCCCATCGAAAAGCTGGAGCCGGACACACCTGCCTGCTTCAAGGCAATGGTGATGAACACCCCCAGAACCGCTCACATCCGCAAGGGTCTGGACATCACCAAGGTGCAGGTTGCAGACACCACCGGGCGGCTGACATTGACCTTCTTTAATCAGAAATTTACCGCCGAACAGCTCCAATACGGTAAGGAATATATCTTCTACGGCGCTGTTTCCGGAGATTTTATCGGCTATAATATGACCTCTCCGGTCTTTGAGACTATGGACAGCGCCCCCTTGACCACCCGTCGGGTCCTGCCCATTTATCCGCTGACCGCCGGTCTTTCCAACGCGTCGGTGCTGAAGGCGGTGCGGCAGGCGCTGGCGATCTGCGATGCGCCCCAAGAGATCATTCCGGCGGCGGTGCGGGAAGAATACGGCATCCTGCCGGCGGAGCGCGCCTATCAAGCCATCCACGAGCCTGCCTCCATGGAGGAGGCGGAAATGGCGAAAAAACGGCTGATCTTCGAGGAATTTTTCGTATTTTCCGCAGGTCTTTCTCTGATGCGTGCCAAGCGGGCCATGAAAAAGACCCCGGCATATGAAAACTGCGACCTGTCCGCCTTTTATAACGCATTGCCCTTTACCCTTACCGGCGCCCAGGACCGGGCGATTAAAGAGATTCTGTCCGACCTGCGCCGGGGCGCTCCTATGAATCGGCTGGTGCAGGGCGATGTGGGCAGCGGCAAGACCATGGTCGCCGCAGCTGCCGGCTTTCTTGCCATCCAAAACGGTTACCAAGCCGCTATGATGGCGCCCACGGAAATTCTTGCCGAACAGCATTATGCATCCCTTTCAAAGCTACTGACACCCCTTGGCATTTCCGTTTTTCTGCTCACCGGCTCTATGACCCCCAAGCAGAAAAAGCTCACCCGGGAGGCGATGGAATCCGGGCAGGCGCAGCTGGTGGTGGGCACCCACGCGCTGGTGTCCGACAGCTCGGTATTTGCCAAGCTGGGGCTGGTCATCACCGACGAACAGCACCGTTTCGGTGTCTGTCAAAGGTCTGCCTTGGCAGGCAAGGGACACGACCCGCACTTGCTGGTTATGTCCGCCACCCCCATTCCCCGGACGCTGGCGCTACTTATGTACGGCGATTTGGAGGTGTCCATTCTGGACGAGCTGCCCCCGGGCAGAGAGCCGGTGGATACCTTCTTGGTGGACGAAAGCTACCGGGCACGAATCAACAATTTCATCCGCAAGCAGGTGTCGGAAGGACACCAATGCTATGTGGTGTGTCCGGCGGTGGAGGAAAACGACGGCTTGGATCTGAAAGCCGCCGAGGTATGGGCGCAGACCCTGCAACAGACCGTGTTTCCCGACCTGCAGGTGGGACTATTGCACGGACAGATGAAAGGCGCGGAAAAGGAGTCGGTGATGTCCGCCTTTGCCGCCCGGGAACTGGATGTGCTGGTAGCCACCACCGTTATTGAAGTGGGTGTGGATGTGCCCAATGCCACACTGATGGTCATTGAGGATGCCGACCGGTTCGGACTCTCCCAGCTCCATCAGCTCCGGGGTCGTGTGGGTCGGGGCAAGGCGAAAAGCTACTGCATCCTCACCTCCCACAATAAAAACAGCGAGACGCTCCAGCGACTGCGCGCCCTGTGCAAAACCACCGACGGCTTCAAAATTGCCGAGGAGGACCTGCGTTTGCGGGGTCCCGGCGATTTCTTCGGCTCCCGGCAATCGGGCTTGCCTGTGTTCCGGGTGGCGAATTTAAGCTGTGACTTGGCGACCTTGAAAGCCGCCCAGCAGGCGTCTGCCCGGTGGATCGACACCGAAGGCACCGCCGACACCCCCGAGGCAAATGCCCTCCGCGCCCGGATTGCCCAGTTGTTCGCCCGCTCGGAAGGCACAATGAATTAAAACATTCTGCGCTGGTAATTCGTGAATCACCCCTACAAGGCTCTACCGATTACAGCAGTGCAATAGAAGGAGCCTGGGGGATTCTTAAGGGGAACGGCATCTCGAGCGGGAGCTCGAGTGAACCCCTTAAGCCGATTCTTTGGTGACTTTCTTGTCGGCGCAAGAAAGTTACCCGCCGGAGGCAAGCCGTTTTTATTGATGGATTGCCATTGTTCACCCGCTCGGAAGGCACGATGAACTGATTAGAAATCGGGACGGCGGGAGCAAGCCCCCGCCCTACAATCTAGTATAAGGGGAATTTTATGAAAAAAACCATTCTATATATTGTATGGGCGGTATTTTACTGCGTGTGCGTGGGTCTTGGCTTTGTAGCCGATCCCACCGCCGGAGAAAAGGCGGTGCTCATTGCCATCAGCATCGGCTTTTTCGTGCCGCCCTACTGGCTTTACTTCCTTGCCAAAAAAGAGGAAAGCCGCAGAACTTTGCTAGTCCTGCGGCTGATCAGCATCTGCGTGATCGTTCTCACACCCATTTTGCTGTGTCTGAACATTCTGTCGGTCAATTATGACACAACCGTGGGTCTTTCGCTGTATGTGCTGTTTGTGATGTTTTCCGCACCCTTGGCAACCAGCCAGACTTGGGTGCTACCACTGTTTCTGTGGGCGGTGCTGATGATGCTCACCCTTCAAAGATCCCGCCCTTGTCAAAAGTAATCACCAGATAGTAAGTGCCTTGGCGGTTCTCTGCCAAGGCATTTTCCAATGCCTTTTTTATGTCCTTTTCCTGCCCCGACAGATCGTGCGGCAGGGCAATATCGAAGATGAGATTGGTGTGTCCGGTGCCTTTTACCATGCGAAAATCGTGGAGAGACAACCGGGCATCTATATTTTTCAAGGTATCTGTCAATAATTCCCGCAGAGAATCGGTCTCCGGATCCCCCACCGCCACCGGATCATAGTGGATTACCAGATGCACACCCATGGTCTGCAGGCACTGCCGTTCCAAATCATCGATCAGCTCGTGGCACCACAGGGCATCCCGGGACTGGTCCATCTCCACATGGAGGCTTCCGAACCGCTGACCGGGACCGTAATCGTGGACCATCAGATCGTGATATCCCAGCACTGCCGGCTCCTGCTTCAAAAGAGAAATGATGTCTCTTTGCAGTTCCGGACTTGCCGACTCGCCCAACAGGGGGCTGATGGTTTCCTTTACCGCCTTTGCGCCGCTCCAGAGGATAAACCCTGCCACCGCCAAACCCACGAAGCCATCGATCTGCCAGCCGGCAAACCGTTCCATCAGCGCCGCTATGAGGACAGCGCCGGTGGAGATGCAATCGTTGCGGCTGTCGGCGGCGGTTGCCAGCAGGGTAGCCGAATCAATGTGCTTTCCCAGTTTGGAATTGAACACAGACAGCCATAATTTTATAAGGATCGAGCCTGCCAGTGCGATGAGCATCGGGATGGAAAGTTCCACCGGTGTGGGGGATAAAATTTTCTGCACCGAGGTCTTCGCCAGCTCAAAGCCGATGACAATGATCATCACCGCCACCGCCAGACCCGACAGATATTCAAACCGGGCGTGACCGTAGGGATGGTCCTCGTCGGCAGGCTTTTCCGCCAGCCGGAAACCGATGAGGGTCACCACGGCGCTGCTGGCATCGGTCAGGTTATTCATGGCATCGGCAACGATGGAAACCGCGCCGGACAGGGTGCCGATGAGAAATTTCAAGCCGAACAACAGCACATTGCACCCGATCCCCACGATGCCGGACAGCCGACCCACCGCAGAGCGGGTCTTGGGATCGGCATTTGACAGACCCTTCGGTAAGCAAATTTTCATAAGGAGTTTTGTCAAGAAAATCCCTCCGTTTTTGTCGTTTTCCAAACTTTTTTAAAACTCTACCGCCAGTAGAGTTGTCAATTCTACCCCCAGGAGTGTGGCTTTCAGCCGATTCCACGGTCTGTGCCTTGGATTTTTCGGCATGCATCATTATAATGTTATCAATCATTATAAGCGCCCTCGCCCCCGGTGTCAATCAACAAAGCAAAATGACACATCCATTCTCAATTTTCAATTATTTTAAGGAGATTTTTATGGCATATCGTATCATTACCGATTCCTGCTGCGACTTCCCGGAGCAGATGTATGAAGAGCTTGACCTGAAACTGGTAAAGCTGTCTGTAAATTTCAAGGGTGAAACCATCAACACTTATACCGAGGATTGGCTGAAGACTATGTATGCCGGTCTGCGCGCAGGCGAGAATGCCACCACCGCCGCCGCCAACCCCACCGACTGGCAGGAAGCCCTGGAGCCGGTGCTTGCCGCCGGAGAGGATGCGCTGGTATTGGCATTTTCCTCCGGTCTTTCTACCACTTATCAGTCTGCTGTCATCGCCGCCGATGAGCTGATGGAAAAATATCCCGACCGTAAGGTGAAAGTGGTGGACACCCTCTGCGCCTCTATGGGACAGGGACTTTTTGTGTGGTATGCCTGCCAAAAACGGGATGCCGGACTCTCTCTGGAGGATTTAGCCACTTGGTGCGAGGAACAAAAGCTGCATCTGTGCCACTGGTTCACCGTGGATGATCTGATGTATCTGAAGCGGGGCGGTCGGGTCAGCGCTGCAACCGCTTTGGTGGGTACAATGCTGCAGATCAAGCCGGTCTTACATGTGGATAACGAAGGACATCTGGTGAATGTATCCAAAGCCCGGGGCAGACGGGCATCCATTGACGCTCTGGCAAAGAAAATGCAGGAGCAGGCGCTGCCCGGCGCCAACGATACCGCTTTCATCAGCCATGGCGACTGCTTGGAGGATGCCCAGTATCTGGCAGAGCTTCTCAAGGAAAAGTGCGGTGTGAAGAATGTGTTGATCTCCTATGTGGGCGCTGTCATCGGCTCCCATTCCGGACCCGGCACCCTGGCGCTGTTCTACCTCGGTAACGAAAGATAATAAAAGATTTGCCCACAGACCAACCTGTCTGTGGGCATTTTTTCGGACGAGCGATGCTCGCCCCTACATTTTTTATTGCGCTGTTTCCGTGGAGATCGTAGGGGCGATTCACGAATCGCCCGCCAGTGCAATGTTGTTTTGCGGCAACGGACGAGCGATGCTCGCCCCTACATTATGCATTGAGCATTAAGCATTATGCATTCCGTCATTTGACCCGGCAAATGACGGCCGCGGTGCGGCTGGGCAGGTACAGCCGGATACCGCCCTGCGCCGTTTCGTAGCTTTGGTGATACACTCTTCCAAAGCCGCCGAAGCAGAAATCATCGGTTGACATAATGACTTCGTATTTTCCTGTTTCCGGCACGGGGATAAAACATCCGTCATAGGAATTTTCCCGGTGAAAATTATAGGCAAAAATCAGCGAACCCTTTTGGTATACCAATACTTTTTCCCGGTTGTCCAGCTTCAACTGTCTGTCCTGCTTGGCAAGCAATCTGTACCGTTTACATAACTTTACTGCTGCTCTTTCAAATTCCCTCAGATACCCATAGCGCAGGCTGGGGTTGTCGGCAAGACTCCATTGCCGGCGGCAGTAGTGATAGCTCCAGCCGTTACCCTCTCTTGGGAAATCGATCCACTCCGGATGACCAAATTCATTGCCCATAAAGCTCAAATATCCCTCGCCGCCCAAGGTCATGGTCAGCAGGCGGAGCATTTTGTGCAGTGCCATACCCCGGTCAATGATGAGGCTTTGGCTGTCTTTGCCCATAGCGGTGTACATTTCCCGGTCGCACAGGCGGAACATCAGCGTCTTGTCCCCCACCAGCGCCAGATCGTGGGACTCGCAGTAGCCGATCACCTTCTCCTCCGGTCGGCGGCAGGTCAGCTCATAATAGATGTGGTTCAAATCCCAATGCTCGTCGGGCACATCCTTGATAAGTCTGATCCACATATCCGGCTCGCCCATGGCAAGGCGGTAGTCAAAGCCCACACCGCCATCTTGGATGGGCAGGCACAGACCGGGCAGGGCGGACATATCCTCGGCGATCAGCACCGCGTTGGGATTCACCTCCCGGGTCAGTGCGGCGGCAAGCTGTAAATAGGTCACCGCGTCCACATCGGTGTTCATAGAAAAATACTTGTCGTAATGGGTAAAGCTGACCCCCAGAGCGTGGTCGTGATAGAGCATAGAGGTGACCCCGTCAAAGCGGAAGCCGTCGAAATGAAACTCCGTCAGCCAGTATTTCAGGTTGGACAAAAGGAAGTGGAGGACTTCGTTTTTGCCGTAATCAAAGCACTTGGTATCCCACGCCGGATGGTTGCCCTTTGCCCCCGGGTGGAAGAACTGGCAGTCGGTGCCGTCAAAGCGATTGATGCCCTCCCGGGTGTTGCGGCAAGCATGGGAATGGACCACATCCAACAGCACTGCAATGCCCATTTTATGCGCAGTATCAATGAGTTTTTTCAGTTCATTCGGTGTGCCGAACCGGGAGGAGGGGGCAAAGAAATTGGTCACTTGATAGCCAAAACTGGCATAGTAGGGATGCTCCATAATGGCCATAATTTGGATAGCCGTATACCCCAATTTTTTGATTTTTGGCAGGATGTTCACCCGGAATTCGTCATAGGAACCTACCTTGCCTTCTTCCTGGGCCATACCGATGTGGCACTCATAAAGAAACAGCATTTTCTTCGGCTTGAAGTCTTCATCTGTCCACACAAAGGGGCCTTTCGGGTCATAGATCACCCCGTTCCAGCTGTTGTCCTTTTGCACCACATACCGGACATACAGGGGGATCCGCTCCAGCTCCTGCCCCTGATGCACCACCACGGTCATCACCCTGTCGCCGTGTTTTAATGCCGCTTCTCCCGGCAAAAACACCTCAAAAACCCCGTTTTCCAGCTTTTTCATAGGAAAAGCATAGCGATCCCAGCCGCAAAAATCGCCGGTCAGATACAGTTTTTCCGCCCCCGGCGCCCACTCCCGGTAGTACCAGCCGGTTTTCTTCTTATGAAAGCCAAAATATGCGTGATCATTGGCAAAATCGGACAAAGCTCCCCCACCGGTCAGCTCTGCGCGTTTTTGATCATACCGGGTCATTCGCTGGGCAATATCCTTGGCATAGGGCTGCAAATAGGGGTCAAGCTTTAAAATCTTCGGCGGCATAGGGTTTTCCTCATTTCCTGTTGTGTTTGTCTTTATTGTATTCCCACAGCACAGAAAATTCTGTCATACACTGTAAAAAACCGGACGCAAAAGCGTCCGGTTTTCAGGTTTTTTTGATAAATTTTTCCTTGCACTTCGGGCAGGTGATGGCGATTTTTCCCTTACCCCGGGGCACGCGCACCGGCTGCCGGCAGCGGGGGCAGTCAAAATACCGATGCTCTTTGTCCTTCAGCCGCTCCAAAAACCGCAGATAGCGCCGGTTTTCCTGATACCGCTTGTAGGTATTCCGGGAGAAGGTACGGAAGATCGCCCAGAACATCAAGCTGTAGGACAGCGCCGTCAGCACCAGATCCAAAACAGGCAGCCGAATCAGCATCGCAGCCAGGCTCAGCACAAGACCTGCGCTGAGAATCGCCATATTCAGCTTGTCCGTACCATACCGACCGGACATCAGATACCGGATCTTGATATTTATTTTTTCACCCAAACGGCGCAAAAAATCAGAAAATCCGCCCATTGTGTCCACCTTTACAAATTTGATTATTGCCTATTATATGTGGGGTTCGGTTTTTTTGCAAGCAGACAGAGAAAATATTTACGATTTATTCAAAACCGCTGTAAAAATACGGGGGATTCACAAAGCGCCCCCGCAGGGTGACAGGATTCAGTTGTTCACAATTTGGACATATAAAAATGGAGGTTTATTTTTTGTTTAATTTCTTTTGATTTTACCATAAAACTTGGTAGTTATTCTAACTTTTTTGTGTAATTTGGGGGTATTTTAGGCTCGTAAGGTTGGGAAAATGTTGGGAAGATTTTTCAAAAAAGCCGTGATATAATAGATTACGGAAAACAGAAAAAACAAGAATTCTTCGCCGTCAAATGCCTGCACCGCCGCCCAGGCACGGTCCGCTTTCCCGAGAGCGGACCGAATCTCCCCCATCAGATATGCGATTTCTTTTTTTATATTGTATCTGTGGAAAAAAACCTTGTTTTTTTCTATTTTCTGTGGTAAAATTCATGGTGAGAAAGTAGCGCTTTTTTTACCGATGAAACATCGTTTTTTTGTTAGAAAGAAAGGAGTTTTTTATGTACGCAGCAGCCTATGTTTGGGCAAAAGTCATCGGCTCTTTGGAGGAAAGACTTTCCTCCACCGTGGTGTCTTCCTGGTTTGACAATGCGGAAGTCGTGGAGCTGAACGAAGAAAATTTGATTATCTACTCCCCGGACGAATTTCGCCGGGAAATCATTACAAAACGCTGCACCGAATATGTGCAGGAAGCCCTGAAGGAAAACTTCAATTCCAATGCAAAACTGCTGGTCTTCGGACCGGATGAGCTGGAAACCTACAGCACCCATGGAAAGAAAACCGGCACCATGGATTTCAATCCCCAGTTTTCCTTCGACAATTTCGTGGTGGGCTCTTCCAACCGGTTTGCCCACAGCGCCGCCATTGCGGTGAGCAATGCCCCCGGCGAGGTGTATAACCCTTTGTTTATCTACGGCCCTCCCGGTGTGGGCAAAACACACCTTTTGTATGCCATCGCCAACGGCATCCGGGAGAAAAATCCCGATACCAATGTGGTCTACATCAAGGGCGATCAGTTCACCAACGAGCTGATTGATGCCATCCAAACCGGTAAAAATATCGAATTCCGCAATAAGTACCGGGAAGCCGATCTGTTTTTGATCGACGATATCCAGTTTATTGCCGGCAAGAACTCCACCCAGGAGGGATTTTTCCATACCTTCAACAAGCTCTATGAAGGACACAAGCAGATCGTGATGACCTCCGACCGGAAGCCCAGCGATATGCTCACTTTGGAAGACCGGCTGAAAACCCGGTTTGAATGGGGTCTGCTTGCCGACATCCAGCCGCCGGACTATGAGACCCGTATGGCCATCATCAAGACCAAGGCGGAGTCCTTAGGTCTGGAACTGCCGGACGATGTTTGTAATTTCATTGCGGTGAATGTGACCAACAATGTCCGTCAGCTGGAAGGTACCGTGAAAAAGATCAAGGCTTATCACGACTTAGACGGTATGACACTGAATCTTTCCAATATTTCCAAGGTCATCGGAGATATGTACAAGAGCGGTGAAGGCAATGCCCTGCCTACCCCGGCGCTGATTATCAGCCAGGTGTGCAAATTTTATTCTGTGGACGAGTCCGTTCTGCGGGGTACGCTGAAAAATAAGGGTACTGCCGAGGCGCGGCAGGTGGCGATCTATCTGATCCGCAAGCTGACCAATCTGTCCACCCCGGATATCGGCAAGGAGCTGAACAAAGACCACTCCACCATTTTGTACTCCATTAATAAGATCAACGATGCCCTCAACGGCGGCGACGAGGAACTGCAAAACCACATCCGCGACATCACCGCCAACATCAACTCCAGCCTTTAAATCTCACCTAAATGCTTCTACCTATTGAGTAGAAAAAAATATGCGTGCCTGGTGGGGTCTTGGGGAGGTGGCTTGGATTGCGGGAGCAATCCCCTCAAACCCTCCCCAATTCGGCTTCTTTGGTAACTTTCTTGCCGGACCAAGAAAGTTACCCGCCGGAGGCAATCCGCATTTACCGGGAGATTTCCACCGCGGTAACCCGGTCTTACAATGACAGAATAAATTTCTCCACAACCTCTGTGGAATGTGGATAAAATTTCTGTGGAAAACAAAACACAAAAAATTGCGTTTTGTCGCCTGGGGATAAATTGGGAAGAACTCCCCCTAAGGGTGTTGAAAAAAATCTCTTGCAATTTCAGCGTTTTTCCCACTTTTCCACATATTTTCGTACTACTGCTGTTTCTGCTACAAAAAATATCTATTTATATATTTATTTTTATTATTTTTAGGAAAGAAGGGTTTTCGTTATGCGTTTTACCTGTGAAAAAAGTATGCTGGTCACCGGTCTGAATATCACCGGCCGAACCGTCGCCCAAAAAAGCGCCCTGTCTGCCATTGAGGGTATCCTCTGCCGTGCCGGTGAGGGTCTGAGTCTGACCGGCTACAATATGGAAACCGCCATCACTTATTTGATCGATGCTGAAGTTTCCGATGCCGGCGAATGCGTTCTGCCTGCCAAGCTGTTCGGCGATATCATCCGCCGTCTGCCGGAGGGTATGGTCACTGTGGTGGTGGATGAAAATTACAAGGTTTCCATCCGGGCAGGTTATGCATCCTTTAATATTTCCGCAGAATCCGCTGACGATTATCCGGAACTGCCTGATGTGGGTGACGGTAAGAGCATCCGCATTCCCCAGACTGCGCTGAAAGATTTGATCGGCGGCACCATCTTTGCCGTTTCCGAAAACCAGGGAAGACCCATCCACACCGGTGTGAAATTTGAGGTGGAGGGCGATGCGGTGTCCGCTGTGGCAGTGGACGGTTTCCGGCTTGCCCGCCGCACCTATCATTGCGAAAGCTCCACCGGCCGCAACCTGTCCTTCGTTGTTCCTGCCCAGGGTCTGAAGGAAGTGGAAAAGATTTTGCAGGATGGAGATGAGGATGTTGCCTTCATTCTGGGCGGCAAGCACATTTTGTTCCAGATCGGCGATGCTACCCTCATTTGCCGTCTGCTGGAAGGCGATTTTCTGGATTGGAAGAAGGTCGTTCCCACCAATTGTCCTGTGAAGCTGGTGGCCCATGTCAGCGATTTGGCAAGCTCCATTGAGCGTGTGGGTCTGATCGTTTCCGAGAAGTATAAAAGTCCGGTGCGGTGCATTTTCACCAACCAGGAGCTGCAGCTGCGGACCAATACCACTATCGGCGCTGCGGAGGACCGCTGCAGCATCGCCGGCGACGGCAAGGAGCTGGAAATCGGCTTTAATGTGCGGTATTTGGCAGATGCTTTGCGGGCAGTGCCCTCTGAGGAGGTCTGTTTGGAGCTGACCAACAGCTTAAGTCCCATCGTGCTGACCCCCGTGGACGATAAGCATGACTTTGCTTATATGGTCCTGCCGGTGAGAATTAAAAATTGATATGTAGGGGCGAGCATTGCTCGTCCGTTACAAAAAACAACATAGGCGGACGACCGATGGTCGCCCCTACGCGGTTTTTTGAAAGGAATACTATGAAAGTTAAAGTTGAAAAAAAAGACAATGCCGTTCCTGTGGTGATCCACACAGAATTTATTAAACTGCAGGATGCTATGAAATATGCCAACATCGTCTACTCCGGCGGTGAGGCAAAGCAGCTGATTTTGGATGGAGAAGTCAAGGTAAACGGAGAGGTTTGCACTATGCGTGGCAAAAAGCTCTATCCCGGTGACAAATTCTCCTTTATGGGCAGCGTGTATCTGATGTGTGCCGATGAAGCTAAATAAGATCACACTGGAAAATTTCCGCAATTATGCCGCGCTTTCCGTGGATTTTGACCCGGGTGTCAACCTGCTGGTGGGCAAGAATGCCCAAGGCAAGACCAATCTGCTGGAAGCGGTGGCATACCTTGGTTCCGGACGGGCCTTCCGCACCCAAAAGACCGGGGAGCTGATCCGTTTCGGCGGGGATTTTGCTCAGCTGGAGGGTGAGATTTTCTCACAGCAGCGGCAGCAATCCCTGCGCTGGATCCTGTTTTCCGGCGCCCGTCCCCGTCAGATCTACCGCAACGGCGCCAAGAAAAAAACCGCCGGGGAAATCACCGGTGTTTTGCAGACGGTGCTGTTCTGTCCGGAGGATCTGATGGTCTTAAAAGCCGGTTCATCGGGCAGGCGGCGCCTTGCCGATACGGTGATCTGCCAAATGCGCCCCAATTATGAGGCAGCGCTGGCGGAATACAACCGGATTTTGGAGCAAAAAAACCGCATTCTCAAAGACCGGCACGAGAATCCGGCACTGTTGGAGATACTGCCGGAGTACAATGCCCGGCTGTGCCAGGTGGGCGCGGTGATCATTTCCTACCGGGCAAGATTTTTTGAAGGTCTGGGGAAGGATGCGGCGGTATATCACGAGCATTTTTCCGGGGGAAAAGAGGATTTTTCCCTGTCTTATAAGACCGTGTCCACGGTGGACGACCCCTTTGCTCCCACAGCAGTGCTGGAAGAAAAGCTCCGGGAACATTTAGACAGCCATTCCCGGGCGGAACTGGAATCCTGCCAATGCTTGACAGGACCCCATAAGGACGATTTTGATGTGACTCTGTCGGGTATTTCTCTCAAGTCCTTCGGTTCTCAGGGTCAGGTCCGCACCGCCGCCATCAGCTTGAAGCTTGCCCAGCGATCGCTGATGGAAAAGGCAAGCGGCGAGATGCCGGTTTTGCTATTGGACGATGTGTTGTCGGAGTTAGACCCGGCCCGGCAGGATTTTGTGCTGAATCAAATCACAGCCGGACAGGTGTTCATCACCTGTTGCGAACCGGGCAAGCTCACCAAATTGGGAAAAACCATCGAGATAGAAAACGGAACGATAAAATAATGTAGGGGCGACCATTGGTCGTCCGCCTATATAGAAACTTTTGTATCGGACGAGCAATGCTCGCCCCTACAATGACATCTTTTTGAATATCATTATGCATTATGCATTCTGCATTCTGCATTAAAAAGTCAGGAGGACTTTTTATGTCTGAGGAAACCAAAGTAACACAGGAATACGGCGGCGAACAAATACAGGTTCTGGAAGGTCTGGAAGCGGTTCGCAAGCGTCCGGGTATGTATATCGGTTCTACATCCTCGTCGGGTCTGCACCATCTGGTGTATGAGATCGTGGACAACTCCATCGACGAAGCCTTGGCCGGCTACTGTGACCATATCAATGTGACCATCAATCCCGGTAACTCCATCACCGTCACCGATAACGGTCGTGGTATCCCCGTGGATATCCAGCCCCAGACCGGCAAACCCGCTTTGGAGGTCGTCTTTACGGTCCTGCACGCAGGCGGTAAGTTCGGCGGCGGCGGTTATAAGGTCTCCGGCGGTCTGCACGGTGTGGGCGCGTCTGTTGTGAACGCATTGAGCCAGAGTCTGACCGCCCGGGTATTTAAAAACGGCAACATCTATGAGATGAAATTTGCCCGGGGTCACATCACCCAGGAGATGAAGATCGTGGGCAAGACCGATAAAACCGGTACCCAGGTCACCTTCCAGCCGGATCCGGAGATGTTCGATGAGATAGAGTATTCCTACGAAATTCTCCACGAGCGTATGCGGGAGGAGGCATTCCTCAATGCCGGACTCACCATCACCATCACCGATGACCGGGGCGACGAGCCGGTTACCGAAACCATGTGCTACGAGGGCGGTATCCGGGAGTTTGTCACTTGGACCAATCAGAAAAAGACCGTCATTCACAATGATGTGATCTATATGGCAGGCAGTAAGGATGATGCTTCCGCAGAGATCGCCGTCCAGTATAACGACGGATTCTCCGAATCTTTGCAGTCCTTTGCCAATGATGTGCGTACCCCCGAGGGCGGTATGCACGAGACCGGCTTTAAGACCGCATTGACCCGTGTGCTGAATGCCTACGGTATGAAAGTCGGCATCATCAAGGGCGATGATAAGGTCTCCGGCGAAGACTGCCGGGAAGGCATCACCGCCATCATCTCCGTCAAGCTCACCGATGCCCAGTTCGAGGGTCAGACCAAGGCAAAGCTGGGCAATGCCTACATCCGTACCTTGGTGGAGCAGATCGTGGGCGATCAGCTGGCGACCTATTTTGAAGAGCATCCTGCCACCGCCAAGATCATCTTGGAAAAGGCGATGATGGCAAACCGGGCAAGAGAAGCCGCCCGGAAAGCCCGGGAAAATGCCCGCCGCAAGACAGGTCTTGAGTCCGGCGGTATGCCCGATAAGCTGCAGGACTGCAACGAAAAAGACCCCAGCCTGTGCGAGCTTTACATCGTCGAGGGTGACTCCGCTGCCGGCTCTGCCATTCAGGGCAGAGACTCCCGGTTCCAGGCGATTTTGGCAATGTGGGGTAAGATGCTCAATGTGGAAAAGGCAAGAGCCGACAAGATCTATGGCAACGATAAGCTAAGCCCCCTGATCATCGCCCTTGGCGGCGGTATCGGTGAGGATTTTGACATCGACCGCCTGCGCTACCACAAGATCATCATTATGTCCGATGCGGATGTGGACGGCGCCCATATCCGGCCGCTGCTTCTGGCCTTCTTCTTCCGCTATATGCGTCCGCTGATCGAAAACGGCTTTGTCTACTCCGCTGTGCCGCCCCTTTACAAGCTGAAAAAGGGCAAGACCGAGCGGGTGGCTTATTCCGACGAGCAGAGAGATGCGGTTTCTGCGGAAATGCGGGGTGAAAGCGGCGCCAAGGTGGAGATTTCCCGGTTCAAGGGTCTTGGTGAGATGGACCCCCATGAGCTGTGGGAGACCACTATGGATCCTACCACCCGCACCCTGCGCCGGATCACTCTGGAGGATGCCCGGAAAGCCGATGAAATTTTCACTGTGCTTATGGGCGAGCAGGTAGAGCCCCGTAAGGATTGGATCGAGCGCAACGCAAAATACGCGATTAATATTGATATCTGATAACCGCACCCTCGCCCCCCCGCATTTATGAGGGGGGTGCCCCGTAAGGGGTGGGGGGAGATAAAAGAACTATGTACCACAATCCAAATAATAAACCCCTTGCAAAAGCATTGCGACAAAATATGACCCCCTGGGAAAGAAAATTGTGGCACTGCTTTTTGAAAGAATACCCTGTCCGGTTTCAAAGACAAAAATGTATAGATCAATATATCGTTGATTTTTATTGCTTTCGTGCAAAGCTTGTGGTGGAATTGGATGGCGGCGGACATTATGATCCAATCGCAGAAGAAAAAGATCAAAAGAGATCCGAAACATTAAAAAAGTACGGGTTGAAAGTCATTCGTTTTTGCAATACAGACGTAGATAAGAATTTTTACGGTGTTTGTACAGTGATTGACGAAGAGGTGAAAGGGAGAGTGTAACTCCCCCCGCCCCGTTGGGGCACCCCCCTCGCAAGCGCGGGGGGCAAGATTACCTGTTGCAAACAACTTGGAGGTGTTTTTTTGGCAAAGCATAACCGTGATTATAAGCCGGAGGATATTTTATTCCCGGATCAGTCCATCACCCAGTCCAATCTGGTGGAGGAGATGGAAAAATCTTACATTGAGTATGCCATGAGCGTCATCGTGGGCAGAGCCCTGCCCGATGTGCGGGACGGTCTGAAGCCTGTCCACCGGCGTATTCTTTATACTATGTACGAGTCGGGTCTGACCTCCGACAAGCCCTTTAAGAAGTCTGCCACCTGTGTGGGTGATGTGCTGGGTAAGTACCACCCCCATGGCGACGCATCTGTGTATGACGCAATGGTCCGTCTTGCCCAGAATTTCTCCATGCGCTATATGCTGGTGGACGGACACGGCAACTTCGGCTCTGTGGATGGCGACCCCCCTGCCGCCTACCGTTACACCGAGGCAAGAATGTCCAAGGTGTCCAACGAGATGCTCCGGGACATTGAAAAGGACACCGTCAACTGGGATCCCAACTTCGACGAATCCCGGAAAGAACCCCGGGTCCTGCCCAGCCGGTTCCCCAACCTGCTGGTCAACGGCTCTTCCGGTATCGCCGTGGGTATGGCAACCAACATTCCGCCCCACAATCTGACGGAAGTTATCAATGCCTGTGTTGCGGTGCTGGACGATCCGGAGATCACCGCCATCGACCTGATGGAGCATATCACCGGTCCGGATTTCCCCACCGGCGGCATCATTATGGGTCGCAGCGGTATCCGCGCCGCCTATGCCACCGGTCGTGGCAAGGTGGTAGTCCGGGCAAAAACGGAATTTGAGACCTTTGCCAATGACCGCACCCGGATCATCGTCACCGAGCTTCCCTATCAGGTGAATAAGCGCCAGCTCATCAAAAACATTGCCGACCAGGTCAAGGACAAGCGCCTGGAGGGTGTGTCCGACCTGCGTGATGAGACCGACCGCAACGGTATGCGTATCGTCATCGAGCTGAAAAAGGACGCAAATCCCCAAGTGGTGCTCAACACCCTGTTTAAGCAGAGTGCATTGCAGTCTAGCTTTGGCATTATTATGCTGGCGCTGGTGGACGATCAGAAACAGCCGCGGATTTTGTCCCTGCGGCAGATCATTGACGAATATCTTACCTTCCAGATGGAAGTTTTGACCCGCCGGACCGAGTACGACCTGCGCAAAGCAAGAGAGCGCGCCCACCTTTTGGAGGGTCTGCTCATCGCCCAGGACAATATCGACGAGGTCATCCGCATCATTCGCTCTGCCTATGACGATGCCAAGGAGCGTCTGTGCGAGCGTTTTGGCTTGGACGATGTCCAGGCGCAGGCGATCCTGGATATGCGTTTGAAAGCGCTGCAGGGTCTTGACAGAGAAAAATTGCAGGCGGAGTACGATGAGCTGCAGGAGCGCATCGCCTACTTCCTGGACCTGCTTGCCAATCGGGAAAAGCTGCAGGCAGTGCTCCGTGAGGAGCTGATTGCCATTCGGGACAAGTTCGGCGACGAGCGAAAGACCGAAATTCAGGATATCGAGGATGAGATCGACATCGAAGACCTCATTGAGGAGGAGACCTGCGCCTTTACCATCTCCAATGCCGGCTATGTGAAGCGGATGCCCGTGGATATGTACCGCACCCAGAGCCGGGGCGGCAGAGGTGTCAACGCCCAAAATCTGAAGGACGAGGACTATGTGAAGAGTCTGTATGTGGCATCTACCCACGACCATTTGCTGTTCTTCACCGATAAGGGTCGTGTCCACCACCGCAAGGGTTATCAGATCCCCGAGGCAGGCAGAACCGCCCGTGGCACCGCAATGGTGAATATTCTACCTTTGGAGCCCGGCGAAAGTGTCACCGCAACGGTCATCACCCGGGAATTCTATGAAAATGAGTACCTGATGATGGTCACCCAGCGGGGTACCGTGAAGCGCATTCCCTTTATCGCTTTGAATACCCGGAGAAAGACCGGTATCCGGGCGATCACCTTGGAAGAGGGCGATCAGCTTATCAATGTGATCCGTACCACCGGTGACGATAACATCATTTTGGCGACCCGGGAGGGTATGGCTATCTGCTTCAATGAAAATGATGTGCGGCCTATGGGTCGTGATGCCGCCGGTGTTCGTGGTATTATGTTAACCGGCGAAGACTATGTCATCGGCGCCGAGAAGTGGGAGGAGGGCAAGACCCTGCTCACCGTCACCGAAAACGGCTTCGGCAAGCGGACAGAACTGGCTGAGTACCTGCGCACCGGTCCCGAAGGGGAGAAGATTCCCCAGAGCCGCGGCGGTAAGGGTCTGAAGAACTACAACATCACCCCCAAGACCGGCTTTGTTGCCGGCTGCTGCACCGTGGCAGAGGGCGATGATGTGATGCTCATTGAAAACGGCGGTGTGATCATCCGCGTGAAGGCTTCCGGTATCAACATCTACAAGCGGGATGTGCAGGGTGTTATCATTATGCGCATCGAAGAGGGTAACCAGCTGGTTGCCATCCAGCGCGTGGAAGCAGAGGAAACCGAGGAAGTGACAGAATGAAGACCGTGACGCTGTATACTGACGGCGCTTGCTCCGGCAACCCCGGTCCCGGTGGCTGGGGTGCCATTTTGGAGTTTATGGGCACCGAAAAGGAGCTGTCCGGCGGTGAAAAGTCCACCACCAACAACCGTATGGAGCTGACTGCCGTAATCGCGGGACTGTCTGCACTGAAAGAGCCTTGCATCGTGGAGCTGTACTCTGACAGCAAGTATGTTATCGACGGACTTTCTAAGGGCTGGGCGGTTTCCTGGCGGAAAAACGGCTGGAAAAAGAGCGATAAAAAGCCTGCCCTCAATCCTGATTTGTGGGAGAAACTTCTGGAACTGACCGAGATCCACCAAATGCGCTACCACTGGGTCAAGGGACACGCCGAAAACCCGAAGAATAACAGGTGCGACCAGCTAGCTGTCGCTGCCGCTAAAATGCAAAATGAAAAATGCTAAATGCAAAATGAATGTGTCGGCTGCGCCGACGAATTAACAATAAATCGCCTACGGCGATACCTTCACTTTGCACTTTACACTTTGCATTTTGCACTCAAAAAAACGGAGGTTTTTATGTATCTTTCCATCGGCAATGATATGGCTGTGCGGGACACCTCGATCATCGGCATCTTTGATATGGACAATACCTCCACCTCCAAGCGCACCCGGGAATTTCTGGAGCGGGCAGAGCGGGAGGGCAATGTGGTACCCTGCGACGATCTGCCGAAAGCCTATGTTTTGACAACGGAATACGGCTTTCAGCGGGTGCATCTGTCCTCGCTGAATACCGCAACTCTGGAAAAACGATTGAAATAAAGGCTTCCCCCGGGGGGAAGCTGTCGAGCGCAGCGAGACTGATGAGGAACGCGGGCGATAATGGTGTATATTGTACATTGTTGCAGACTTGATACAATGTTAACCCTCATCCGTCTTTTTGCTTCGCAAAAATCCACCTTCCCCCAGGGGAAGGCTTAAGGGCGTCACCTTCTGGTGACGCCTAACATATTTATGATACCAAATGCTGTGAAATTTGTCAACACAATGTTATATTTAACATACATATTCTATACATTTCACAAAAACAGGTGAGAATCTTTATGAAACTCGCCATCTTGCAACACAGAACCGCCTGTGCTATTATATAGACACAAAGGAGTGATACCAATGTACAGGTAAAAACCCCCAATAAGATGCCGAATCTCCAAAATTGCACTTAATATAAAAAGTTGTTCATGGAAGCACAACCGGGGAGAAAACGGCATCCAAACTGCAGAAAGCGAGGTTAACCATAGATGGAACCCAACAGTTCAGTGAAATAACCCCTGACAGATACCAAACGGTAAAAGTCAGGGGTTATTTCTTTTTGTTTTTGGGACAAAACTTCACTTGCCTCTCCCTTTGGGAGAGGTGGCTGCCCGCCAGGGCAGACGGAGAGGGTTTTTACATTGCCCTCTCAGTCAGCGGTTCGTACCTCACCGCTGCCAGCTCCCCCAGAGGGGGAGCCAAGTTTACTTTAGCACAGTTTTGCGCCGGCGGGGATGGCATCGTCCACCATCAGCAGGTGCAGTTTTTCTTCACCCTTCTCGGTGTGGACGGCGGAGATCAGCATACCACAGGACTCTTTGCCCATCATCTTCCGGGGCGGCAGATTGGTGATGGCCACCAAGGTCTTGCCGATCAGCTCCTCGGGCTTATAGTACTTTGCGATGCCGGAGAGGATCTGCCGGTCGGTGCCGGTGCCGTCATCCAGGGTGAACTGCAGCAGCTTGTCGCTCTTTTTGACATTCTGGCAGTCCTTGACCTTCACGGCGCGGAAATCAGACTTGCAGAAGGTGTCGAAGTCCACATTCTCCGTGGCGTAAGGCTCGATTTCAATGTCAGATTTCGGCTTGGACAGCTCCTCCAGCGCGGCAAGCTCCTTCTCCACATCGATACGGGGGAACAGAGCGGCACCGTTCACGGTAGCGACCTGTACAGGCAGCACACCGAAGTTCTCCAAGCTATCCCAATCCATGGCAGCGCCACCCAGCCGCTTTGCGATTTCAGCGGAGGTGTCGGGCATAAAGGGGGACAGCAAACCGGCGCAGATGCGGACGGTTTCCAACAGGTTATACAGAACCTTGGCAAGACGGGGGTGGTTCGCCTCGTCCTTAGCCAGCACCCAAGGTGCGTTCTCATCGATATACTTATTGGCCCGGGAAATGACCTTGAAAACTTCTGCCAAAGCGTTCTGGAATGCGTACTTTTCCATCTGCTCTTCGTACTTTTCCCGGAGGGTGCAGACCATTTCCACCAGCTCTTTGTCCATCTCGATGTTGACCTGCTGCTGCTCGGGCAGGCACTCGCCGAAGTACTTCTGCGCCATAGCAACGGTACGGGACACAAGGTTACCCAAATCGTTGGCAAGATCGGTGTTGATGGTGGAGATCAGCAGCTCGTTGCTGAAATTGCCATCGGAGCCGAAGGGGAAGGACCGCAGCAGGAAGAACCGCAGAGCATCCACGCCAAACCGCTGTGCCAGAATGTAGGGATCCACCACATTGCCCTTGGATTTGCTCATTTTACCGCCGTCCAATAAGAGCCAGCCGTGACCGTAGACCTTCTTGGGCAGGGGCAGGTCCAGACTCATAAGCATAGCGGGCCAAATGATGGAGTGGAACCGGACGATCTCCTTGCCCACAAAATGCACATCGGCAGGCCAGAATTTTTCCAGTCCGTCTCTTTCCTCGTTGCAGAAGCCCAAAGCGGTCATATAGTTAAACAGCGCGTCGATCCAAACATAGACCACGTGACCCTCATCGAAGTCCACGGGCACACCCCAAGAGAAGCTGGTACGGGATACGCACAGATCCTCAAGACCGGGCTTAATAAAGTTGTTGACCATCTCGTGAACACGGCTGCGAGGCTCCAGAAAATCGGTGTTTTCCAACAGATTCTGCACCCGGTCGGCATACTTACTCAGCCGGAAGAAGTATGCCTCCTCCTCAGCGTCCTGCACTTCTCTGCCGCAGTCGGGGCACTTGCCGTCCACCAGCTGGCTCTCGGTCCAGAAGGATTCGCAGGGTTTGCAGTACTTGCCGGTGTATTTACCCTTGTAAATGTCGCCGTTTTCGTACATTTTCTTGAAAATTTTCTGAATGGCGGCAACATGGTAATCGTCGGTAGTGCGGATGAACCGGTCATTAGAAATGTTCATCAGCTTCCACAGGTCCAGCACACCGCCCTCGCCCAGCACGATGTCGTCCACATACTGCTGGGGGGTGCAGCCTGCCTCTTTTGCCTTATCCTCGATTTTTTGACCGTGCTCGTCGGTGCCGGTGAGGAAGCAGACATCGTAACCCTGCAGGCGCTTAAACCGCGCCATGGCATCGGATGCCACGGTGCAGTAGGTGTGACCGATGTGGAGCTTGGCAGAGGGGTAGTAAATGGGGGTGGTGATATAAAAGTTACCTTTAGACATTGATTTACCTCCTAAAGTGAAAAATACAAAAAACTTGCCTCTCCCTTTGGGAGAGGTGTCAGCCGAACAGGCTGACGGAGAGGGTTTGTTTCTAATTTTTAAAACCCTCTCAGTCAAAAATCTTCGATTTTTGACAGCTCTCCCAGAGGGAGAGCCAAGGGGTCGGCAAATATAAAAACCCGCCCTTGGATAGCCAAGGACGAGCAAAAGCCGTGGTACCACCTTGATTTGCAGAAAAATCTGCCTCAAAACGCAATAACGGGCGCACCCGGGCAAGCCTACCTATCGACTCACCGACTCCCAGACCATGTTCTGCAGTTTCTTCTGTACCTCTTTCCACCAACCGAGGCTCTCTGTCCAGCGCCTGCTGCGTACTCTTCTGTTCCCAGTCTTTTCATATCTTGGGGTATTATACCCCGTTTTCCCCACTTTTGTCAAGGGAAAACATAAAGAATGCAAAGTGTAAAGTGCAAAGTGCAAAGTGAAGGTATCGCCTGCGGCGATTTGTTTTAATTCATCGGCAAAGCCGATACCGCAATTTTGCATTTATCATTTTGCATTTTGCATTCAAAAACCTCCGCCCAAGGGAAGCGGAGGTTTTTCTTTTAACCAAATACGCTCAGCAGGAAGCCTGCGGCGATGGCAGAGCCGATGACACCGGCCACATTGGGTCCCATTGCGTGCATCAGCAGGAAGTTGGAGGGGTTGGCTTTCTGACCTTCCTTGTTGGCAACACGGGCGGCCATCGGCACAGCGGACACGCCGGCAGAGCCGATGAGGGGATTGACCTTGCCCTTGGTCAGCTTGTACATCACAACGCCGCCAAGCAGACCGCCGCAGGTGGACAGAATGAAGGCAGCCACACCCAGCAGAACGATGGACAGGGTCTTGATGGTGAGGAAGGTAGATCCCACCATAGTAGCGCCTACGGACAGGCTCAGCAGAACGGTGACAATATTCATCAACGCATTCTGGGCGGTATCGCTGAGGCGGTCGGTAACACCGGTCTCCTTCAGCAGGTTACCCAGCATTAAGCATCCGATCAGCGGCGCGGTGTCCGGCAGCAGCAGAGCCACAAACAGGGTCACCACGATGGGGAAGATGATCTTTTCGGTCTTGGAAACATTCCGGGTCTGCTCCATCTTGACCTTGCGCATCTCGGGGGTGGTCAGCAGCTTCATAAAGGGCGGCTGGATCAGAGGAATCAGCGCCATATAGGAGTAAGCAGCCACAGCGATGGCGCCCAGCAGTTGGGGGGCAAGCTTACTGGTCAGGAAGATGGCGGTAGGACCGTCGGCGCCGCCGATGATGCCGATGGACGCGGCCTCATTGCCGGAAAAGCCCATGGCGATGGCGCCGAAGAAAGCGGCAAACACACCCATTTGGGCAGCCGCACCCAGCAGCAGACTCTTGGGATTGCTGAGCAGCGGACCGAAGTCGGTCATCGCGCCCACGCCCAGGAAGATCAGACAGGGGTAAATGCTGGTCTTGACACCGATGTAGAAGAAGTCAAGCAATCCGCCTTCCTTCAAAATGGTGCCGTAGGAATGGTAGGCCTCGTGCTCGGCATTCATAAAATTGTCCCACAGACCCTGGTTGTACAGACCTGCGCCGGGCAGGTTACTGAGGATACAACCAAAGGCAATGCCGCACAGCAGCAGGGGTTCAAATTTCTTCACGATGGCCAGGTACAGAAGTACACAGCCGATGACCAGCATCACGAGGTTTTGCCAGCCACCCTCGGCAAGAAAGCCGGAGATCAGCTTGGCAAAGCCGGAGTCATTCCACAGTTTTAAGAGGGTTTCACCAATATTCATTCCTCTACCTCCTTAATGGAAATGAAACGCAGCTCATTGATGGGCTTGCCCAGCTTGTCGGCAACGATGGCCATGAGCATAGCGGCGGTTTTCGGCTCCACATTGTGCAGCTTCAGCTGACCGGCAGAGCCGGGTGCGGTCTTGGGGGCGGGTGCAGGCACTTCCGCCGGGGCAACGACCGCTGCTTTTTGCTTCTTTTCGGCGGCGATGAAGGCTTTGCCCAACAGGATTACCACGATCATCAGCAGGATCAAGCCGAAAAATACGACCGCGTAGCCCAGCAGCGCAGTGATGCCTGCGTCGCCAATATTCATATCGATTGCGTTGGTTAAAATCATAAATTATCTTCTCCTTGGTAGGGACGCGTAACTTGCCTCTCCCTTTGGGAGAGGTGTCACGGCTTACGCCGTGACGGAGAGGGTTGTTCTTGCTTTCGGGAGCCCTCTCAGGCAAAAATCTTTGATTTTTGCCAGCTCTCCCAGAGGGAGAGCCAAGGGGTATAAAAAGGGGTTGGTTTTTTCAAACCAACCCCGCAGTTATTCTAAGCCCGATATTATTTCTCGGAGAACAACCAGTTAATCAGCAGGGTGGTGAGGATAATCAATCCGATGACCACGAAGATCACCAGCATACCAACACCCATGTTGGAAAGACGGCTTACAAAGCCCATAGGATTAAAGTAAAAGTCCATAATTCGTACCTCCTTAACCGCCAAACATGCTCAGAATGATGCCGCCGGCAATGACGGAAGCAATCTGACCGGAAACGTTGACGCCGATGGAGTGCATCAGCAGGTGGTTCTGAGGATCCTCAGCCAGACCCATCTTGTGGACGATACGACCGGACATGGGGAATGCGGAGATACCGGCAGCGCCGATCATAGGATTGATCTTCTTCTTGGAGAAGACATTGATGAGCTTTGCAAACAGCACACCGCCGGCGGTGTCCACGATGAAAGCGATCAGACCCAGACCCATAATCAGCAGGGTGTCTACCCGGAGGAACTTGTCCGCTACCATATTGAAGGCGACGGAGATGCCCAGGAAGATGGTGATGAGGTTTGCCAGCACATTCTGTGCGGTTTCGGACAGGCTGTCCAGCACGCCGCACTCACGGATCAGGTTACCGAACATCAAAAAGCCGATCAGGGCGGTTGCATCGGGAACGATGGCAGAGGCAACCACGGTGATGATGATGGGGAACATGATACGGGTGGTCTTGGAAACGGACTTCTGCTCATAGGGCATCCGGATCATACGCTCTTTCTTGGTGGTCAGCGCCTTGATAACAGGGGGCTGAATCACGGGAACCAGCGCCATGTAGGAGTAGGCGGCAACGGTAATGGCGCCTACATAGTTGGAGCCCAAGGTGTTGGCAACTGCAATGGAGGTAGGACCGTCAGCAGCGCCGATGATGGCGATGGAAGCGGCATCCTTTGCCTCGGGGAAGAAGATGCTTGCCATAGACAGGGTGAAGAAGATGCCAAACTGGGCAGCTGCACCGAAGAGCATCAGCTTGGGATTGGTCAGCAGAGGACCAAAGTCGATCATAGCACCGATGCCGATGAACAGCAAAAGCGGGAACAGCTCGTTGGCGATACCGGCTTCATAAAGCTCGGCGATGGGGCCGACCAGCGCGGTGGAGCCGGGGATGTTCACCAAAATGGTGCCCAGACCCATAGGCAGCAGCAAAGAAGGTTCCATTTCCTTCTTGATTGCCAGGAAGATCAGCAGGCAGCCCAGCAGGATCATCACGATATCCTGCCACTGGAACTTCAGCAAATTCTCATACAGAATTGCAAAATCGTTCATTTGTGCCTCCTATCAGCCAATGACCACCAGAGGATCGCCGGAGTTGACGGAAGCGCCCTTGGCAGCAACAACCTGGGTAACGGTACCTGCCTTGGGGGCGGTGATGTCGTTTTCCATCTTCATAGCTTCCAGAACGCACAGCACATCGCCGGCCTTCACTGCCTGACCGGCGGTGACATTGACCTTCACGATGGTACCGGGCATAGGAGCGGAAACAGCTTCGCCTGCGCCGGTAACGGCGGGGGCGGCAGCGGGTGCAGCAGGGGCAGCGGGTGCAGCCACGGGAGCGGCAGCAACAGGAGCAGCTACAGGTGCCGGTGCGATGGCTTCATATTCATCCAGCAGCATTGCCTTGCCGGCCTCGACCTCTACCTCGTAGGTGCGGCCGTTAAGGGTTACCTTATACTTCATAATTACTTGACCTCCTTAATGGAAATGAAACGCAGCTCATTGATGGGCTTACCCAGCTTGTCGGCAACGATGGCCATGAGCATAGCGGCGGTTTTGGGTTCGGTATCGTACAGCTTCAGCTTGCCTGCGCTGCCGGGGGCAGTGGGGGCTTCGACTGCGGGGGCGGGGACTTCCTCCACCACCACATTGGCAGCTTTCTTGTTGGAAACTGCCTTGCGGATGATGGCGATGATGACCACCAGCGCCAGCAAACCCACCAGACCCAGCGTCAGCGTGTTATCCAGCTGCGTAGGAGCGGTTAAGAAAGACATAGTGTATCCTCCTTATGCCTCAACGATGGTGTAGGTCACTTCGTTCTCTTCCTTTTCTTTGCGAGCCTGGAAGAACTTCTCTGCCAGGGTGGGGAAGGCGATGTAGCTGAGCACATCCTCGTCGGAGCGAGCCATATCACCCAGCTTTGCACGGGTAGCCTCTACAACAGGCTCCAGAGTGTCGGCGTAACGACCCTCGACGGGCTTCTCGTCACCCAGGATCTTAGCCTTGATCTCCTCGTTGATGGGAGCGGGGGTGATGCCGTACTCGCCGCGGCAGTAAGCCTTGATCTCCTTGGAAACGGTCTTGTAGCGCTCGCCGTCCAGCACATTCCGGACTGCCTGCACGCCCACCATCTGAGAAGTGGGGGTAACCAGAGGAGGATAACCCATATCGGCGCGGACCTTGGGGGTCTCGGCCAGAGCCTCGTCGAACTTATCCAAAGCGTTCATCTGCTTGAGCTGGCTGAGGAGGTTAGACAGCATACCGCCGGGCACCTGATAGGTCAGGCACTGGGTATCGGTAGCCATGCTCTTGGGCATCAAAGTGCCGTCGGCTACGAACTCGTCACGGACGGTCTTGAAGTAGTCAGCCATCTTGGTGGTGCAAGCATCATCCAGATCTACCTCATAACCCAGCTGACGCAGGGCGTAAGCCATGGTCTCGGTAGCAGGCTGAGAAGTACCGCCGGAGAAGGGAGAAATAGCGGTGTCGATGATGTCCACGCCGGCTTCCACTGCCTTCAGGTAGGTCATGAAAGCAAGACCGGTGGTGGAGTGGGTGTGCAGGTCGATGGGCAGGTCAACAGCGTCCTTGATGGCGGAAACCATATCGTAAGCTTCCTGGGGACCCATAATACCGGCCATATCCTTGATGCAGATGGTGGAAGCGCCCATTTCCTTCAGCTCCTTGACCATCTCCACGTACTTGGCGTGGGTGTGGACAGGGGAGGTGGTGTAGGAGATGGTGCCGGAAGCGATGGCGCCGGCATTGACGGTAGCTTCCATAGCGACCTTCATATTGTTGACATCGTTCAGTGCGTCGAAGATACGGATTACATCCATACCGTTCTCCACAGCCTTCTTCACGAACAGCTTGACGAAATCATCGGGGTAGTGGGAGTAACCCAGTACATTCTGACCACGCAGCAGCATCTGCAGCTTGGTGTTGGGCATAGCGGCGCGGATCTTCCGCAGACGCTCCCAGGGATCTTCGTTCAGGTAGCGCAGGCACACATCAAAGGTTGCGCCGCCCCAGCACTCAGCGGCGTAGAAGCCGGCCTTGTCGATGGTGGAGAGCATGGGCTCGAACTTTTCAAAGGGAAGACGGGTGGCGATGAGGGACTGATTGGCGTCCCGCAACACAGTTTCCACAAACTGGACTTTTCTTGCCATAGTTAAGGATTCCTCCATTATTATAATATGTATCAAAGGATCGTAGGGCAGGGGCTTGCTTCCGCCGAAAATGTTTTTTATATGCGGCGGGAGCAAGCCCCCGCCCTACGATATAATTCAGAGAAAACAGCCGGGGGATTCCCCCCGGCTGTCAAAGGTTTCTTACTCAGCCTTGGGGCCTGCAGCGACCAGAGCCTTGCCGGCGTCATTGCCGGTGTACTTAACGAAGTTCTTCTCGAACCGGGCAGCCAGGTCCTTAGCCTTGGCATTCCACTCGGCAGCGTCAGCGTAGGTATCTCTGGGATCCAGGATCTTGGGATCCACGCCGGGCAGAGCGGTGGGAACCTCGAAATCGAAGTAGGGGATCTTCTTGGTCTCAGCCTTCAGGATGGAGCCATCGAGAATAGCGTCGATGATGCCGCGGGTATCCTTAATGGAGATACGCTTGCCGGTGCCGTTCCAGCCGGTGTTGACCAAATAAGCCTTGGCGCCGGACTTCTCCATCTTCTTAACCAGCTCTTCGCCGTACTTGGTGGGGTGCAGCTCCAGGAAAGCAGCGCCGAAGCAAGCGGAGAAGGTGGGGGTGGGCTCGGTGATGCCGCGCTCGGTGCCGGCCAGCTTGGAAGTGAAGCCGGACAGGAAGTAGTACTGGGTCTGCTCGGGAGTCAGGATAGACACGGGAGGCAGAACGCCGAAAGCGTCGGCAGACAGGAAGATGACATTCTTAGCATCGGGACCTGCGGAAACAGGG
>JAZRLE010000116.1:0-13693 GCA_045646665.1 Faecousia sp.
GCTTCAGGGTTTCTTCCCCCGGTTTCCAGTTGGCCGGACATACCTGATCCCCGTGGGCATGGACGAACTGACAGGCCCGCACTTTGCGGAAGAGTTCCTCGGCGTTGCGGCCCACGTTGCCGGCAGTTACCTCATAGCCTACGATCTTTCCCTCAGGATTAATAATAAAAGTACCGCGCTCGGCAAGCCCGTCTGCCTCAATCAGCACCTCAAAGTCCTTGGAAATGCTATGGGTGGGGTCAGCCAGCATGGGATAGTTGATCTTCTTGATCCGGTCAGAGGCATCGTGCCAGGCTTTGTGGACGAAATGGGTATCGGTGGACACGGAGTAGACCTCACAACCGATTGCCCGGAACTGCTCGTACTTGTCTGCCAAGTCCTCCAGCTCCGTGGGACACACAAAAGTAAAGTCCGCAGGATAGAAGAAAAAGACGCTCCATTTACCTAAGATATCTTCCTTGCTCACAAACTTAAAATCATTTTCGTGGTAGGCATAGGTGCGAAAATCGGAAATTTCCTTGTTGATCATAGACATACTTACTTCCTCCATAAATCGTGTTGATTGCAAAATGCGTATACTGCCCGAACCTCGTCTCCGTCGCAGATAGAGAATTTCGCCTTGGGCTTATCGTCCGGATCCAGATGGGCATACTGGATGCCGTGCTCCGTTTCCAGACACACCCATTCGATATAGTGTTCCTCCGTCATGGGATGCTCCACAGAGCCAACGGTTACATGGACGGTATTTCCCTCCACCTGATATACCGGGATATGTTTCTCGCCGGACGCTTCAGTTGTGCCCGGAATCAGCTCCTGCATTTCTTCACCGCAGCAGTAGACCGGAACACCTTTATCCCGGATCACGGCTACGATATTGCCGCAATGCTGACAAATCAAAAATTTCTGTTTCATATTTGATCCCTCCTATGAGAAAGTGTGTCCAGACAAACCGCAATAATGCATAAAAGTCTGGACATACTATCTACAAAAGGAAGTGAAAAGATGAACCACAGCGTTTCCTACAAAAAGGGTTTTATTCCATATGCATTGGCCGCACTTTTGATCGGGCTTGTGGGTGGCTTTTCTACTGTTTTGGGTCCTGCCTTTGTCCAGGATATTGGCATTGCCTATAACAACACAACATGGACTGCTCTTGCGCAGGCTATGTCCACTGCCGCCTGCGCACCGATCCTTGGTAAGGTTGGTGATATGATTGGACGGAGAAAGACGCTGCTTTTGGGTGTTGCGGTATTCACCTTAGGCAACATTCTATCTGCCTTGGCAAACTCCCTTGTGTTTATGCTGATTGCCCGTTTTATTGTCGGTATCGGCACAGCAGCCATGGGGCCTGTGATCCTTGCCTATATTGCAACGGAGTTCCCCCAGGATAAAATCGCAAAGGGCTTTTCGATGTATATGCTACTTTCCAGTGCGTCGGTGATCATTGGACCTACTATTGGCGGACTAATTGTTTCCTCCTACGGATGGCGCGCCATGCTGTGGGTATGTGTTGCCATTTGCGCCGGCATTTTTGCCGCCTGTACCTTTACTTCCCGCAATCAAGTCTCCGCGAAGAAGCCACTGCAAGATTTTGATGTGTCCGGTGCTGTTTTGATTCTGATCTTCTTTAGTTTGCTTCTATGCATCCCTTCTTTTGGACAGAACTTCGGCTGGACATCCACACCGTTTCTCATTGTGCTGGTTCTTGCAATTGTCGGTCTGGTAGGACTTGTCCTTGCAGAAAGAAAAAGTGTCCACCCCATCCTGTCGGGCAGCTTTATCAAGCGGAGTGCTTTTATCTTAAGTGTGCTGGCTCTGTTTTTGACCCAGGGACTCATGCAGGCAAACATGACAAACACCATCGTCTTTGTCAACTACACCCAGCCGGAGAATTCCGCTATCTCCGGCTATGCTATCTCTGTCATGTATGTGGGTATGTCTTTGG
Source organism: Faecousia sp. (assembly GCA_045646665.1). Lineage (GTDB taxonomy): Bacteria > Bacillota > Clostridia > Oscillospirales > Oscillospiraceae > Faecousia. The sequence continues at coordinate 1,946 of JAZRLE010000116.1, forward strand.
GCGCGGTTATTCTTGGCCCGCTGGCAGACAAATTTGATCCTAAGCGGATATTGGTGAGCTCTTTTTTGCTCACCGGTATCGGATGCGGAATCCTGTTGCTGTTCACAGAAGTTACCTCCGTACTGTTGCTGATGGCATCCCTTGGTGTCCTTGGCTTCGGTCTGGGAGGAAACGGTACCATCTTTATGAAAGTTGTCCTTTCTGGATTGACACCACAGGAAGCAGGCGCAGGCACAGGAACTTACGGCCTATTCCGAGATTTGGCAGCACCTTTTGGTGTAGCCGTGTTTGTCCCGTTGTTCACCAATCAGATCACAGGAAGAATTGCAGCAGGCACAGCTGAGCCTACTGCCGCAGTTGCGTCCATTCATTTTCTGGCAATCGCAGAGATCCTGTGTGTGGCGTTGGGCATTGTGGCGGTTCTGTTTCTGCCAAAACGAAAAGTTATAAAGGAGTCCTAGTATGAGATTAAAAGATAAAGTCATTCTGGTGACCGCCTCCACCCGAGGAATCGGTCTTGCTATTGTGAAAAAATGCGCTCAGGAAGGCGCTAGGGTCTATATGGCCGCCCGGGATATGGAACGGGCACAGGAAATCGCGAACACACTGGGCAGTGTAAAATGTGTGTACAATGATGCCACCAAACCGGAAACCTTCACCTCTATGGTGGAGGATGTGGTTACAGATGCCGGTCGCATCGATGTGCTGGTCAATAATTTCGGCACATCCAATCCCGGGAAAGATCTGGATTTTGCAAATACCGATCCACAAGTCTTCCTGGATACCGTGAATTTGAATCTGCGAAGCGTTTTCATAGCAAGCCAAGCTGCGGCAAAGCATATGGCGAAGAATGGCGGCAGCATCATCAACATTTCCTCAGTGGGCGGTCTTGTACCGGATATCTCTCAGGTTGCCTACGGTACCAGCAAGGCGGCAATCAACTATCTAACAAAACTAATTGCCGTACAGGAGGCAAAGCACCAGATCCGATGCAATGCCGTTCTTCCCGGTATGACTGCTACAGAAGCAGTGGAAAAGCATCTGTCTGATGAATTCCGTGCTCTGTTCATGCGGCATATTCCCTTGAGCCGTATGGGCCTGCCGGAAGAAATCGCAGAAGCAGTGTGCTATTTTGCCAGCGACGCCTCTGCCTACACCACCGGTCAGATCCTCGCCGTTTCCGGCGGTTTTGGTCTGGCAACACCGGTTTATGGGGACTTGGCAAACAAGAAGACTCGAAGATAACGCATAATAGGAAATACGAAGATATATGCAATTCTCAAATTATCCCTCCGGCGGGCACAAATAACATCTTTCATTCCAATAAAGAGAGGATGCTGTCCCAAAAGACGGCATCCTCTAAATTATTACTCAGCTTCCTCAATGCCGTCTATCAGTGCGGCGTAGGAAGTGTTTAGTGCCTTGCGGATGGCACGAAGCTGACTGGCTTGAATATGCTGCGTACAACGTTCGATTTTGACAAGACATTCCCTTGTCATATCACATCCGTTAATCTGAAGTATCCTGACCAAGTCTGTTTGTCCAAGACCCTTCTCTTTCCTAATTTTGCGAATGTTTTCGCCAATCCGATCATTCTGCTTAATTTTCTGCTCCAGAAAACCAACCCCTTCTTAGGCCTTAAATGAAAGTGGAGGCACATTATTCGTCATCAGAATCGTCATCAAATGAATAGTCATTCAATTCATCAAAGTCAAGGAATTCTGCCAAGGTCATATTGAAAGCGATAGCAATCTTGTGGAGTGTTTTCACTCTGGGATTCTTGGTAAGTCCTCTAACAATGTTGTCCAAAGTGGATTGCTTTACATCACTCATTACTGCAAGCTTATTGATTGCAATTCCTCGTTCTTTACATAGTTTCCGAATCCGCTTCACATAAATATCTGAATATTCCATACCAAATCCCTCGTTATCATCATTACCCATTTGCGGGTTAATATGATAATAACAACGAGAAAATGCAACTTAACCCGAATACGGGTTGACATACGAAATATTTCACAATAAAATTAACCCATATATGGGCAATGAAAAAAGAGGGGTGAGTATATGGATGGTAAGAGTTGCTTCTTTATCGGTCACAGAGAAGCTGACGAGCGCTTGCTCCCCAGACTGGAATTGACAGTTGAAAGTTTGATTCAGGAAGAGGACGTTCGGTACTTTTATGTTGGTGGGTACGGTGGTTTTGATGGGATCGCAGCAACTGCTGTTAAGAGAGCAAAGAAAAAGCATCCTGATGTTAGCCTAATGCTGGTATTGCCATACCATCCTGCAGAAAGGCCGATCGAAAAGCCGCCTGGCTATGACGGCACATATTATCCAGAGGGGCTGGAAAGGACTCCCAGGCCCTTCGCAATTGTTAAAGCAAATAAAATTATGGTAGATACCTGTGATTGGCTGGTCTGCTATGTGCGTCACGGAGCAAGTAATTCAAGAAATATATTAGAGTACGCGCAGCGACGAGAACAAAAAGGACTTATTAAAATCAGAAATATTTATGAGGAGATGGATGCAAACAAATGAAACGGAAATTGCTTTGGACTCTTTCTCCGGAAATTAGTTGTGTAATTGAGTATAGTGCAGATGTTATTGATGAAGTCCATATTCTCCGGATGGCAGAAAGTGTTCAGTTGCCTGCAAAGTAAACATCCTTATACACGAAGTGTATAAGTAGTGTTACAAAATCCATGCTTTTAAAAATATTACCGAGCGTGCAAGAAGGTGACAGAAAACTTCTGAAAAGATTGAAAAAGTGCGTGAAAACGGTTTTGTATGGACAATTGCACAATATCTTTTGGTGAGGGAGGAGGATTTCATACACCTTTACAAAACTTTACAGTTCTATTGACATCTGTAAAGTAACTCTGTATAATACGGGAGATGCAAATTCTCATACAGCAAGGAAAGGTGCTTATGAAAGAGAAAATCAAACAGTTAAAAACAGAGAAGAACGCGGTTGTTTTGGCCCACTATTATGCGCCTGCTGAGATCCAGGAGGTTGCGGATCATGTTGGCGACTCGTTCTATCTGGCGAAGGTTGCGAAATCCTGCGTCGAAGATGTTATCGTCTTCTGTGGCGTAGAGTTTATGGGCGAAAGTGCAAAGATCCTGAACCCGAATAAAAAGGTGTTGGTATTGGATCCAACTGCAGACTGCCCCATGGCGCATATGGTGAAACCTGGCCGCATTCAGCAGATGCGTGAGAAGTATGAAGATCTGGCTGTTGTTTGTTATATCAATTCTACAGCGGAATTGAAGTGCCAGAGCGATGTGTGCGTGACGTCTTCCAACGCAGTGAAGATCGTAAGAGCACTTCCGAACAAGAACATCTTCTTTATTCCGGATAAGAATCTTGGTCGTCATGTTGCCCAGCAGGTCCCCGAAAAGAACATCATCCTCAATGACGGTTACTGTCCTATTCACGCGGCCATCACACCGGATCAGCTTAAGGCGGAAATGGACCGGTACCCCAACGCTAAGGTTCTGAGCCATCCGGAATGTGAAGAGCCGGTGCTGGCAATGTCAGACTACATCGGCAGCACTGCCGACATCATCCGCTATGTATTCCAGTCCGCGGATAAGGAATTCATCATCTGCACAGAGTACGGTGTGGAATATGAACTCAAAACCGAAAATCCGGGAAAACAATTCTATTTCCCGTCGCCCTGTCCCTGCTGCCACGATATGAAGAAAAATACCTTGGAGCGTCTTCTGCACGTGCTGGAAACCGGCGACAATGAAGTGTTCGTTTCTGAAGAACTGACCGTAGGAGCGCACAAAGCTCTTGACAAAATGCTGGAGTTAGCCAAATAATACATATGAAAACAGATATTTTGATCGTCGGCTGTGGTGTAGCCGGCTTATACTGCGCACTGAATTTACCCCAGTCCAAGCAAATCACCCTGATCACCAAAAACGCCGCTCCCAAGAGCGATTCTTTTCTGGCCCAGGGCGGTATCTGCGTCCTTCGGGATGAAGAGGACTACCAGGCCTTCTTTGAAGACACCATGAAGGCCGGCCATTATGAGAACAACCCCCAGTCCGTGGAGATCATGATCCGCTCCTCCCAGGAGGTCATCGGCGATCTGGTTTCCTTCGGCGTCAATTTTGAAAAGGACGGCGAGACCTTCCACTATACCCGGGAAGGCGCCCATTCCAGACCCAGAATCCTTTTCCATGAGGATGAGACCGGTAAGGAGATCACATCCCACTTGTTGGAGACTGCTCGCGGTCGCAGCAATATCGCCCTGATCGAGAATTTCTCCATGGTGGATCTGATCTGCAGCAACAACCAGTGCACCGGCATCATCGGCCGGGACGCGGAAGGCAATTACACCGCCATCCAGGCAGACTACACCGTTCTGGCAACCGGCGGCATTGGTGGCCTGTTCAAGCATTCCACGAACTACCGTCACCTGACAGGCGATGCCATTGCATTGGCCGTTAAGTATGGCGTCAAGCTGCAGCATATTGACTACATCCAGATCCATCCCACAACCCTCTACACGCAAAAAGATGGCAGAGAGTTCCTGATCTCTGAATCCGTTCGAGGTGAAGGCGCAATCCTGCTCAATTCCAAAGGAGAACGCTTTGTCAATGAGCTGCTCCCCCGGGATGTGGTGGCGGGTGCCATCTTTGAGGAAATGAAAAAGGAAGGCACGGAGCATGTGTGGCTCTCCATGGCACCCATTCCTGTGGACGAGATCAAAACCCATTTCCCCAATATCTATCAGCACTGCCTGGAGGAAGGCTACGATGTGACCAAGGAGCCTATCCCGGTCGTTCCTTCCCAGCATTACTTTATGGGCGGCATCGATGTGGATTCCAACAGCAAGACTTCCATGAACCGCCTGTATGCCGTTGGCGAGACTGCCTGCAACGGTGTCCACGGCAGAAACCGTTTGGCCAGTAACTCTTTGCTGGAAAGCCTGGTCTTTGCCAAGCGGGCAGCAATACATATCTGCGGCGATTACCAGAGCATGCCTATGACAGAAGAGATCCCGGTTGACCCATCCCAGTATGAAGGATACGAAGAAACTTATAAACAAATCGTGCTTGAAGCAATTGAAAAGGAGAAGAACAGCCATGAATAACATTTCTATGAAGGTAAACGCAGACCAATTGATCATGAGCGCACTGCAGGAGGATATCACCAGCGAGGATATCTCCACCAATTCCGTTATGCCCCACTACCAGCTTGGCGAAGTGGAGCTGATCTGTAAGGAAGACGGCATCATTGCCGGTCTGGATGTTTTCAAGAGAGTATTTACGCTTCTTGATGAGACCACCGAGGCTACTTTCACCTGTAAGGACGGCGATGTCGTTAAGAAGGGCCAGAAGCTGGGCGTCATCCGTGGTGACATCCGGGTTCTGCTGTCCGGTGAGCGGACCGCACTGAACTTCCTGCAGCGTATGAGCGGCATTGCCACATACACCCGCAAGATCGCAGATCTGCTCAAGGGCACCAAGACCAAGCTGCTGGATACCCGCAAGACCACACCCAATATGCGCATCTTCGAGAAGTATGCAGTGAAGGTCGGCGGCGGCTGCAACCACCGTTACAACCTCAGCGACGGTATCCTGTTGAAGGATAACCATATCGGTGCCGCAGGCGGTGTCAAGGAAGCTGTGCGGATGGCCAAGGAGTACGCACCCTTTGTCCGCAAGATCGAGATCGAGGTAGAAGATCTGGATATGCTCCGTGAGGCGCTGGAGGCCGGTGCAGACATTATTATGCTTGACAACATGAGTGTCGAGGATATGCGTGAAGCGGTCAAATTGGCGGCTGGTAAGGCCGAAACCGAGTGCAGCGGTAATGTTACAAAAGAAAATGTTGCAAAACTGGTGGATATTGGTGTAGACTATATATCGAGCGGAGCACTGACCCATTCCTCTCCCATTTTGGATCTGTCTCTAAAAAATCTGCACGCAGTTTAATGAGGTGAACGCATGAAAGCGGACGAAAGAAGAAAAGCGATTGCGAATCTGCTGACAACTGAACAGAAAGCAGTATCCGGCGCTGCTCTGTCCGCTGAGTTTGGTGTCTCCAGACAGATCATCGTGCAGGATATTACTGCTCTACGCAGCTGCGGATACGACATTATTTCCACCCATAGTGGCTATCTTATTCAGAAAACGCCCTTAAAGGAACGGGTGTTCAAGGTCCACCATACCACAGAGCGGACGGAAGAGGAATTGAACCTCATCGTGGATCTGGGCGGTACGGTGGTGGATGTGTTCGTATGGCATAAGGTGTACGGACGGATGAACGCCCCTCTCAATATCTACTCCCGGGCGCAGGTCAAACAGTTCATTGATGGCGTCAGAACCGGAAAATCCACAGAGCTGATGCATATCACGGGCGGTTATCATTATCATACTGTTCGGGCGGAATCTGATCAGGTGCTGGACAGCATTACAGATGCTTTGACAAAAAGCGGATTCATTGCACCGGAAATCTAAAATAATACAAGAAAACAGCGGTATCCTTTTTCGGGGATACCGCTGTTGCTGTTTATTTGACTTTGGGTTGGTAGCGCATATCGCTGACGGAGTAGACTGTTATGAAAGCATTGGGATCTACCTTGCGGATGTAGTCCATAATTCTTTAACAATCGTCGCTTTATTCTTGTGTAGTTACCTGCATTGTGTGACGAAAAGAGTGAGGCAGCAAAGGCCGGCTTTGCGAATATTTGCGAAATTGGCAAAGAGCGTATCCGTTGCGTCGGCAGAACACTTTTGGAAGAAGTGTCTTCTGGCATTGGTCGTTTGGATGGCGTAGGCTACGGTATGGGTATCGATAACTTGGAAGAATATAGCAAAGCAACCGGCGATATGATTCTGGATACCGGTTTCCGTGTATTCAAACTGGATTCTTCTAACCTACAGACTTGGGATGCTACACCTGTGGATGAGCTGCGTATCGAAGATCTGCTGAACAGAATGAATACCGTGGTCAACCGGGTAAAGGCTGACCGCAGCGATCTGGATATGGTATACGAGGTCATGCTGAAGCTGGGTGTGCCGCTGACCTATTCTGTGAATCAGGTCGCAGTAAATGGCAAAGCTGCCTACACTGTGGGTGATGATTGCTTGCTGCTGGTAAGCCTTGCAATAGGCATTACCCTGGAAGATGTAGAAGCGATGGCAGACTATGTTCCGGCAAAGGTTATTATCTCCCGGGATTCCTTTGATTCGGACACCGCTATGGCCAACGCCTACTATATCCTCCGCGACCGTGGCATTGAGCTACATATCATTTCTTCACAGCGGGTTTCTTTATACGATGACCGCCCTGAAGCAATATGCTCCAGGGCGGTACTATTATTCTTTAAAGACGAAATCAAATGCAAAAAATTCTTCCTCCAAAGCTTTGGCATTGGCATAATCGGCATACGGAACATAGAACTGCTTTCTCTCTAAAGCAGGACCTATTTTTGCAGCCAAGCCAGCACCCAAGGTGTTTTTTGTAACAAAAGGAATACCGTTGTCTTTTAGTAGGTCTTCCAGGGCTGTTGCCCAAATCAGTTCTTTATCTACAAGAAAACAATAATCAGTAGGAGCGGGTTCCTGCAAATTACGGGAACCGCAAATAGGACATTTCTTATCATCGGTTAAGCGGTAACAGTTTGAACAATACATTCTGGATGCTCCTTTCCACTTAGGGATTCGGCTTCTGGCTACCATCATCCTTTTTGCAAATCATAACAATTGAACAGACTAGTAATGCAACACCAAGAGTAAACAATACAGATCCAACAACGGTATTCAACTGATTTGCGAAGAAACCGACCATTCCACTGCCAACTGCACAGCAAAGTACTTGAAGAATCTTTTTCATAAAAACCTCTCAATCAAACTTCAGTTAGAAAATCCCTTTGTTATACTTTATCATTGCCTTAAAACTAATCACTAAACCAACAATGATACCGGCAATAAGGATTCCTGTTCCAATTAATGTGAACACCTCATTGTCAGTGTAGAGTGTCACAGCAGACAACCCGCTAAACACAATGATTACTGCGCCGATAATGATAGTTCCAAGACCAACCTTCTTTCCGAAAGGAATTCGATCCTCTTCGGACACTCTGCTTCTGTGGTATGAGTGCAACGATGATATGTTGCCTTTCATATTTGAAATACCAAGAACAATACATACTACTCCAACCAAAGCCGTTACGATAAATGCAGGCATAATAATCCTCCTTTTTCTATCTATTGAATTTCTCTTTTCTTGAAAAACACAATCGACAAATACCAGGAAAGGATATATATGCCGATTCCAACAACAGCAACCAGCGCCAAAATTAGGTTGGGTTGTATTTCGCTCATAAGTTGTCCTCTGAGAATACTTGATGCCAAAACACTGGCACCGCAAACGAAACCAATCATGATATAGTACGCCGTGCGTCCCTTTTCCACACCAAGCTTGAAAACAAACGGCAGACAAATGGAAGAAGTGAGTGTCGATACGATCAGCATCAACAACATAAGAACGGCAAAATCTCCGGGAACAAAATTACGTGCAATGATCATTTTTACGACCTGCGCAAATCCCGTAGCAATTAAAACTGTGAGTTGGGTAAGCAACCCGATCAAGTATTTCCCGCACACGATCTGCGCTTTCGTATATGGTAATGTTCCGCTGTATTGCATCCAACGGCTGCGTTCATCATAGGCAAGCAGATTCACAGGAATCATCCCGCAGAGCAGGCAGGGATAAAACACGAAAAACATATTATCATTGCTAAAAAGCGACACTGCAATGAAGACGACCGCAATAAGAAGATAGGCTCTACAGTATTTCTTCATCATATACCAATCTTTTAAGAGAAGTCCCTTCATGTTATCTCGCCTCCTTTACCATAAACACGAACAGTTCCTCGATACTAATGGGACTGACATTAATACCTGAAGGCATGGTGCTTCTTTGTACCATTACCTCAACGCCGTAGGGGTTTTCCTTCTTATACTTAATTGCCTCTGCCGGAAGATTTTGCAGTTCATCTGAAGTGCAGTGTATCAAACCGTACTCGGCAAGCAGTTGATCTTTCTCCTCGCAGAGCAGCAGCTTTCCATTATGCAGGAACGCTACGTAATCACAAAGTTTTTCAAGGTCGCTAACGATGTGCGAAGAAATAAGGATGGAATGGTTTTCATCCCTTGTAAAGTCGCTGAACATCTCAACTACTTCATCCCGTACAACAGGATCAAGCCCCGATGTTGCCTCGTCCAGAATGAGCATTTTTGCGTTATGAGATAAAGCTATGGCAATACCCAGCTTCATCTTCATACCACGGGAAAACTCTTTGAACTGCTTTTTATCAGGCAATGCAAGTTTCTGTATCAAACGAGTATATTCGGTATCGTCCCAGTTGCGGAAGGTGTGTTTCATCACGTTTCCGACTTGCTTTACTGTCAAACACTCGGGAATCCCAACCTCATCCATTACGACGCCGATATCCTCTTTGGTGAGTTCGATACTATCTGTGTTATCTTTTCCGAGAATATTGATACTTCCACTGTCCTTGTGGATCATATCGAGAATAAGTTTTATCGTAGTGCTTTTGCCGGCGCCGTTTTCACCTATAAGGCCCATAATGCATCCACTTGGCAGGGTAAGATTCAAATGATCCAGCGTAAAGCCGGAATATGATTTTTTCAGGTTTTTAATTTCAAGTGCGTTCATCCTTGTTCCTCCAGACTGAAATTAACCATTTCGATAATATCTTTTTTACTTAAATTACAGGAAGCTGCAAGTCTTACAATCTCGTCTAGATGTTCTTCGATCTTCTTCAGATTCTCTTCCCGCAGTAGCTCCACATTCTTTGGGGCAACATAGCACCCCTTGCCGGGAAGCGTATAGATAAAGCCGTCTTTTTCAAGTTCCTCATACGCACGCTTAGTGGTAATAAAGCTGATACGAAGATCTTTAGCAAGTCCACGAATGGACGGCAGCATTTCATCCTCTTTCAATGCTCCGCTGATAATTTGACTTTTGATTTGGGAATAGATCTGGTCGTAGATCGGAGCACCGCTTTTGTTATCAATCAGTATGTTCACGCCATCACCTCTGTTTATACTGTGTATAACTATTATATACAGTTGTTGTATGAGTGTCAAGAGTCCTTATAAAAGTTCACAAAAAAGTCAAAAGCGCCGCATTTCTGCGACGCTTTGAAACCCTTTGTTGTTATTCATTAACCATACAATTAATTTCATCAGTGTAAGTTAAATAATCTTGCTCACACAAAAGCTGAGGATGTTCCACATCATCCATAGGTAAGTCTTCCATTTTTATTACATAAGCATTTTGTAAGGAAGCCCCCGACTTCTGTATTCTTTCTTCGCAATTGATAGAGAACACAAAACTTTGAGGATAAGTTTCTGTGTCAGAAATCTTGTCACACATCACTTTGAAACATCTCATCAAATTATCTTCGGTCATATCTAAGTTTGGAAAATCAAAAATTATAGGCATTACAATACTATCGACGGCTTTACTTTCCAAAAGCGCGAAGAAGCGTGAAATTGCAACACGTGGAATTTCGCTACCACTTAGATTAACAGAATCATATAAGTTTAATGACTGCAAATCAATGCCTTCCGTATTGATATTTGTAGCATCAAGCAACGTAGAAAAAGAATTTCGATAACAAATATCAGCAGTTTTCTTTTTATCAGAATAGGTCCTAGATCTGGTAGATAAACCTTTGATTTGCTCCTCTAATTCTTCAATTTGCAATTGCGTTTCTGCAAAATTTTGTTTAGCTGTTTGCAGTTCCTCATTCCAAACAATAACCGCACGAGTTATTTTTACATTTTCTCGCTGTTGTTCTATTAGAGATATTTGCTGCTGTAACTCGCTTAATTTGGGCTTAGCCATTTCTATTGCTCGATTGATTGATAATAGTTCTGCTTTTAATTCGGCAATTTCTGCAGTTATATCCGCTTCTGCGAGACCAACCGTTAATGCGGAAGAAATAAAGTCTGTAATATCTGATTTGCATACCGGGCACTTAATTTCTTCTTCGTTCAATAGTCTGGTTGTATAAGCGGCATTATCAGCCAAAGCTTTATTTAAAAGTTTTATTTTATGTTTTAATTCCGCGGACTTTTTAATTAAGTCATAATATTCTTGCTTCTTCTTAGCATATTTTTCATATGCTGCTATATCCGCATCCAAGTCATCATCGCTATTGTCTATTTTTACATTTTTATATTGGCTTAATTTTTCCTCTAAATATTCAATTTCAGAAGTTTGCTTTTCTTTATCTTTTTTCAAACGATCTAATGCTTTTCTTGCTTGGGTCAATTCTTGTACTACTGAAGAGTAGTCGTTATCCAATGCACCAACATGATAATATAATGCATCGTGCAAGTCCGATTTCATATACATGTTTAAATCGTCAAACACAGATCTATCATCATCGGTTTTTGTTTGAGAAATAAAATACGGCAACAAATACAATGAAGGTACGGCGGTGGAATATGTATCTGAGTTTTTATCTTTAATCTTAATGGTTAAGCCCAATAATTCATAAAGTTTTTCAGAATACCCTTTCTTTTGAACAGGATAAAAGAATTTTTCACCATCAGCAAGAATTGTATATGTATCCTTATATCGAATAATCACGATATCCTTATCATCATGTTGAATAGTAAGTTTTGTGAATATATTATCCAAATTCCATTTATCACTAAATCTTACCTTTGCACCAAAACTGTAAA
>JAZRLE010000117.1:0-3312 GCA_045646665.1 Faecousia sp.
CATTGAACAGGAGACAGCCCAGTGTCAGCCCCGGAATGGCCGCCGGGGTAAACAATGCCAGCACGCACAGGGCCTCCGAAGCCCGAAACTGTACCGCCATGCTGGCGGAATTGGGCAGCAAGATATTTTGCATATGGGTCAGCACCGCGTACAGGGCGGCGATCATCGCCCCACGCACCACCCGTTTTGTTTTCTCAGTCATAGAATCCTCCGATTGGCAATAAAAAACAGGCGCAGCCGCGCCCATCCTACAAAAAAATGAGCGCAAAGCGCCCATCCGAATTTCCTAGTTTTGTTTACCGACAGGATGGTTACGAACTGTCCTATGAAGTTGTTTGCATTATACTCCGGAACGGGATTTTTGTCAAGCCGGGGATAAAATTCCCGGTAGAATGGATTGACTTCAATTTTGGGCTATGCTATTATTTATAAGTAGTTCTTTACCGCATCTTTGCGAAATATTTCATAAGGAGAATTTAAAAATGCTCATTGTTTCCGTACTGCTTTTTGCTGTCGGTCTTGTGCTGCTGATCAAGGGCGGCGACTGGTTTGTAGACGGTGCTACCGGTCTGGCCCGCCGCTTCCGCCTGCCTGACATCATCGTCGGCGCTACCGTGGTTTCCATTGGCACCACCTTGCCGGAGGTCATGGTTTCCGTCACCGGCGCGCTGCAGGGTCAGGGTGCGATGGCTTATGGCAACGCCATCGGTTCCATCATCTGCAACACCTCCCTCATCGCTGCCATTTCCGTGGCCTGTAATCCCGGCCCTGTGAACACCAAGACCATGAAAATGCCTGTCATTTTCTTCTTTGTGTCTGCTGCTCTGTACTGCGTGGCAGCTTACCTGCTGGGCGAATTCCCCCGCTGGCTGGGCTTTGTGCTGCTGGGCATTTTTGTTACCTACATGCTGATCACTGTCCGTCAGGGCCTGAAGAATCCCGATGAGGCTCACGAAGAGGAAGAGGGCGACTCCAAGCCCCGTCAGCTGTGGCAGGAGCTGTTGCTGCTGGTTGGCGGCGCCGCTCTCATCGCTGTGGGCGCTGACCTGCTGGTGGATCACGGCACCATTATCGCTCAGAAGTTGGGCGTGCCCGAAACCGTCATTGCCCTGACCTTTGTGGCTCTGGGTACCAGCCTGCCGGAACTGGTGACCACCATCACCAGCCTGAAGAAGGGCCATGCCTCTCTGGGTATCGGCAACGTCATCGGCGCCAACATCTTCAATCTGGTGCTGGTCTCCGGCGCATCTGTGGCGCTGGCTCCCTTCGAGGTTCCTGTGGGCAACCTGCTGTTCGGTATCAACTCCTCTCTGGTGCTGGACATTCCCCTGATGCTGGGCGTGATGGCGCTGCTGACCGTGCCCGCGCTGCTGAGCAAGAAGCTGCATCGCTGGCAGGGCATTACCCTGCTGTGCATTTACGCAGCCTTCTGCATCTTCCAGTTCGCTCTGTAATCAATCACCGGGTGGATCTTATGTGAACTGCCCCAATTTGTGCGGACAGTACAAAAACACCCCTATGTAGGAAATATTTCATTCAAGCGGAGTGGCGTAGCGTCAGCGGCGCCACTCCCGTTTTTGTTTGGATACGCTCATTGTTGTAAAAGTAGATATAATCGTCGATCATGTGCTGTGCCTCAGAAAGTGTCCTCGGTTTATGCCGGTAAATACACTCCGTTTTTAGGATCGAGAAGAAATTTTCTGCCATAGCATTGTCATAAGGATTACCTTTCCTTGACATTGACGGTGTTATCCCGTAAGATTGTGTTAGCTTGAAGTATGCTTGTGAGGTGTATTGAAAGCCCTGGTCGCTGTGGAGCTGCAACTCTGCAGCGACTCTCTTTTTCTCCTTCTTCATAGCTAACCGGATCGTGTCCAGGACAAGATTTACGGTTTGCTGTGTTGCTGTCTTATAGGCCACGATACTGTTATCGTACAGATCCCGGATCATAGACAGATACAGTACTCCCTCTCTGGTTTGAATATAGGAAATGTCTGTAACCCATTTGCTATTTGGTTTGTCAGCGAAGAACTGTCTGTTGAGCAGATTCTTGTATCTATGGACCTGCTGACCGAGGTTTTGCCACTTCCTTGTTCTGCGGATCTCAGACAGAATCCCGTACTTTTTCATGATTCTCAGCACAGTTTTAGGATCGTGGTGGATTCCTTGGTTCTCTAGCCACAAGTGCATCCTTCGGTAGCCATATGTTTGGTGACAGCTATCCTGATGTGCTTTCATCTTCTCAGCTAAGTCAGCATCCTTTTCTACTGATCCCATTCGGCTCACATAGGAGTAGTAGCCACTTCTGGACACACCGAAGAACTGACACATAACCGAGATGGAATATTCCGTCCGGTGACGGTAGATGACCTGATATTTGAATTTGGGCCTCACATCCTTTCTGTGAGCGAGAGAAAATCCCGCAACAATTCATTTTCCATCTTTAGTCTTTTGTTCTCGTACTTGTATTCTTGTAATGTTTTAGCTGGCTTGCGACCTCTGACTTTAGGTACCTGCCGCACCTTTCTTCTCTCGCGCTTGAGTGCCTCACGCACAACTTCCTTATCCTTGAAACCAAAATGCTCTGCTATCTCCCTTTGGCTCATTCCATCTGTCACCATAGCGTGTATTGCCGGTAACAATTCCTTGATATGTGTGTAATTTCGTTTAGACATAACGATACCCCCTAATGTAGTTATTATCCTACATTAGGGGGTGTTTTGTCTACTGTCCGATTTTACTGGTTCGGTTCACGTTTTGGCAGGCGGTGAAATGTTATTTACTTTTGACCAAAGAAGAAATCGTACCAGTCTTCGTAGCTGCCGTTTTCGGGAGCATCAGTTCCGCTGGCAGGAGGCGTGGCAGACTCATCCCGGGGCTTTTCGCCAAAGGTGATGTTCAGATCCACCAGCTGACGTCCCCGGAAGACGGTAATGGTGGTGGTGTCACCAACCTTATAGTTGCGTACAGCCCGGGTCAGCTCGCTGACGGTGGTGATCTCCTGATCGCCCAGAGCGACGATGATGTCTCTGGGTTTGACACCGGCTGCCAGGGCGCTGCCACCGGGTTCGACGCTCTCCACGTACACACCGATGGCATCGCTGGTGTCCCGGATGTATACTCCCATGTAAGGAGTGGATACATAGCCGTTGGCCAGCAGTTCTACCAGAATCTTTTTCACATCGTCCACAGGAATGGCAAAGCCGATACCTTCGATGGTAGCGCCGGAGGACGATTGACCGGAATATTTGGCAGTGGTGATACCCACAACTTCGCCTTTGGTGTTAAACAGAGGACCGCCGGAGTTGCCGG
>JAZRLE010000118.1:0-8952 GCA_045646665.1 Faecousia sp.
CGAATATAGAACTCCGCTTTCATCTTGTAGTTCTTCAAGTCGTCATTTTCCAGTTCGGACTCGTTCCAATCCATAGACAGAAGCTCGTCCGCAAAGTTGGTGGTGTAGGTCATTCTGCCGGTGGGAATGTACTTGATGAGGTCACGCAGGTTCTCACGGATATGTTCAAACTCGTTGATAGCTGCATTCTCCAGATAATCCGTGTGCAGAATCTTGTTGATCAGTTCACTCTGCACCATAATCTCCGGAATGTTGGCAACAGAAGCAATGCCACTGACCTTCTTGAAGAGGTCAGTTCTTGCCTTTGCATACTTCTTACCCATAAGATAAGCCAGTTCGATACCATACATCAGTGCGTCAAACCGCACCGCCTTGGCATCGTCCGCATCCGGTGTGATCAGCGGAGCCAGTTCGTCCCGCATCTGCAGCGTGTTCTCATAGGTTAGAGTTGTGTAGTTATCCGGATTGGAATACAATTCCACATATTTCAGGTGCTGACGAACCGCAAAGTTCTCCTTATTCAGTTCCTGCACCTTCCGGACCATATCGTCCACCAAAGTCTTACGGAATGCGATCAACTCCGGTGTCTGATAAGCGATATCCTGCAGCTTATAGGCGATCTGTGCCTTCAGGCTGAAGATAGCACCTTGTAGTGCGATCTGCAGGGCAGTAGGCTTGCCATTATTCATGCGGAAGAACTCAAAGTTTCCGCAGAAGTCGAAGATGTAGAACTTATCCTTATCCGCCCCATCCCGCAGACCGGGACACAGGCGGGTTCCTCGACCGATCATCTGCCAGAACTTGGCTTTACTCATAACCTTCTTGAAGAAGACCAGATTCAAGCACTCCGGCACATCGATGCCGGTATCCAGCATATCCACAGAGATAGCAATCTGAGCCAGTTTCTTAGGATCAGAAAATTCGTCAATCAAGCTCTGGGCATAGTTGATCTTGTTGTCTATCACCTTGGCAAAGCCAGGTAGATGGGGATATTCCTTGTTGAAGATCTCGTGGATCTTTTCCGCATGGCTATGGTTCTTAGCAAAGATGATGGTCTTGCCCAGCTTCTGGCCGTAGTCGATCTTGATACCCTCCGTCATCAGAATATGCAGTACCTGCCGAATGGTATCCTCGTTGAAGACCCACTCATTTAGTGCGGAGGAAACGATCCGCTCCGGCAGTTCACCGTTTTCGTCCTCGAAGGTAGCTTCGTAGGCTTCCCGGTCGGCTTCACTCAGTTCATCGTAGGCGATACCCTGCTCGATGAATTTCAGCTTGGTCTCCACGGACATAAAGTCCACCAAATAGCCGTCCTTAACCGCTTGTGCCAGCTCGTAGCCATAGGTCGGCACACCGTTTTCCAGTTCAAAGACCTCATAGGTGTTCTTGTCGATCTCGTCCTTGGGTGTAGCCGTCAGACCAACCAGCGGCGCATCGAAATAGTTGAAGATATCCCGGTACTTGTTGTAAATCGACCGGTGCGCCTCATCGCAGATCACTAGATCGAAATGGCCGCAGGTGAAGAGTTTGCCATGCTCGTCCTTCACGTTGTCGATGCAGTTCATCATGGTCTGATAGGTGGAGAAGACGCAGTGGGCGGTATAGTTGTCCTTTTCTTCGCACAGATTCGTGCAGGAGAGGTCGGGTAACAGATTCACAAAGCTGCGCTTCGCCTGGGTGACCAGGGAGTTGCGGTCAGCCAGGAACAGAATATTCTTCACCCAGCCGTGCTGCAGCAGCACATCACACAGAGCTATGACCGTTCTGGTCTTGCCGGAGCCGGTGGCCATGACCAGCAGCGCCTTCCGTCGGTTCTTCTTATCCAAGGCATCGCAGACAGCCTTGATAGCGCCCTCCTGGTAGTAGCGGCCCGCAATGTGCTTCTTCACCATCACGTTCTTGAGGGAAACCCGCATGGTGCGCAGGTTGAACATCTTCTCCAAATCCCGCTTGGAATAGATGGTGGCGCACTTACGCTCCGGGTACTGGCCGTCGATGATGTGGGTCTCAAAACCGTTGGTCAGGAAGACAGCGGGACGGCGCTTGTACTTCTTTTCCAAAATGTCCGCATAGAGTTCTGCCTGCTGACGTCCCTTGGAAACATCCACGCAGGTGCGCTTGGCTTCGATGACTGCCAGAGGCTTGTGGGCATCGTCATAGAGCACATAGTCCGCAAACCCCACTTCGCTCTTGTTGGGCATGCCGGGCAGCTCCACTTCATTGATCCAATCCTTGCCCTCTACCCAGCCTGCGTCTTCCAGCATAGCATCGATGTAGAATTTCCGGGTTTCGTACTCGGAGATGTCCAAAGGCTTGGGCACATAGGTCTGCTGCTGCTCCTCACGGCGGGCGGTCAGCTGCTCTTTCAGCGCTTTGTTTTCTTCGATCAGCGCTGTCAGATCTACATCCGGCACGGCAGGCGCAGGTGTAGCGGGAACTCCGGTAGGCACAAGCGCAGCATCAAACTTGGTTTCCGTATACTCGTCCGCATAGCAGTAGGCTACGAAGTCCAGGAAGATGTGCAGATTCTCAAGGCAAAGCATGGCCACGGCTTCTGTGATTTTTCCGGTATTGTGTGCGGCAGTATTGCCCTTCTTGCGGATAAAGTCCATCCGCTGCCAAAGGTCATTACCCACGATTTGGCGGAACTCCTCCCGGGACATCAGGCTCAGGAGGTTGTCCTGATAGGGCATTTCCAGCTCCTTATCAACGGAGTACATCCACTTCACGGCAAACTCCATCGCCCGCCGACAATTGAGGATACTTGCCGCCGGATCAATATGTAATATCTTCTCCGCCGCAATGGCCACATCCGCAAAGGATGCAAACACCGGTTCAGAGAGTAGGAATTTGAAGTTGGACACTTAAATCACCTCAAATAGATTGAAATAATGATCTCTGTCATCCGGATCAGGATTGTTTTCTGCAACAATCATTCGGCGTGTTTGGTTTATAAATACATCTCTGCGCCACGGATAACGCACTCCATCTATCAGGAAGAACAAGTCTCGTACTATGTATTCCAATATAGTTACATCTACATTTTCCTCAGCTACCTTGGTTTGAAACTCCCTAACACGATGATATGCACAATCTAAATGATACTCAATGTTATCAAAAGCTTGTAAACCGCCTTTGCAATTCAATGACCGTAGTGCATTGATATCTTCAATTATGAGTGCAAGCATACTGTTTAGTTTTGATTGCGAGTAACTATCCTGAATTGAGCAAGACGGAAGAATTTCTTCTATTTTCCTGTATCTCTCATATGTATACGTTGGCCAACAAGGAATATCTATCGATTGTTCATCTTTAGAAATAACACTTTCAAAAATATATCCTATCAAGCAATCTGTATTGCACATCAACGACACATACATATCATGTTGCTTTTGCAGATTTTTCCGATACTCCGGAACTTTGCCTTGTAATCTTACAATCGCTGAAATTACAACTGATGTGAAAATAGAGTATTTGCATTCGTCAACATAGCAAAGAATATTCTGCTTCTCAATCACGCTCAAAAGAAAGATAAACAATCCCCAAACTGGGATAAGAAAAAGCACAGGAGATACAAATTCAGTGACTTTTGCTAAACGACGAAATGTGCGTTTTATGCACAACGATATTGACAGAAGATGATACAATAAACCGTGCCAAAATCGGACCTCATATTTACATCCACGATATTTAACATGCATTTCTTTATCTAGTCTCCTTAACCAAAATATTCCAACATTAGGGATTTTCCAGCAACTCCAGTTTATCAAGGCTTCACTGGATTATCAACGTCATTCCATCTCCTCGCCGCAATGGTTACATCCGCAAAGGCGTCCACTCCCAGATCAGAAAGTAGGGATTTGAAGTTGGATATAATTGTCACCCCATTAGTAATTAATAAGTCCAAAATACCGATTAATATCTACTTTTAGACCGTCAGTTAAAACATTCCACTGTTCCAAAAAGAACCGTTCGTTTTTCTCAACTTTCTTTCTAGCTTTTTTGATTAGTTTCCTTGGAAAATCACCAATGACTTCACGCGTTTTAATAATTATTACTGCTTCCTTACAAGAATCCAACGCAAGTAGATGAATATGCGGTTCATGGTGCTTTCCACGTTCTCTTGAGTTCATAAAATAGCGTATGCCATCTTCTTCGCAAATGCTTCCCGCATTAGCTGAAACATAAGCTGCAATATGAATTTCTCCGGTTTTTTGAGAATCTAAGTGTTTCTCTACGAGCGGCTTAAAACTAGCATCCAAATCATCAATCCAATATCGTATCTCATTCCGCAGGAAAGCAATCCGTGGCCACTGCGCGATATTTCTGTCTGTATAACCAAACTCATTGTAGACCGCATTAACCACTTCTCGAATGGTTGTGCCTTCCGTGTACTCAAACGCAATTCGCAGATTTCTGTTTCTGCGAAGAGGCAGAATCGTTTCCGGACCTATGATACCGCAGGAATCAATGTCGTCACCAAGGCTCTCGTCCAACATTTCATCTTGTAATTGTTCTTCTGTATACACATGAGCTTCAACTATCAGTATTGTTTTCATCTAACACTCCCACAAAAGATACAAGAATTCTGTTTTTACAAATATATCGTTGGCAATCTATGGTTATTTCGTAGCTTAATGGCATTATTCTGCGGGGACAAATAGTAACGCTGTTGTTCCTTGGAGAAAAGATTCGTAATACAGTATGTAGGAAAATTAGGAATGGTTAAATGGAGCATAGAGGATACACAGGTATTACAACACTCAAAGCTATACTCGTTTATCTTAATCTTTTGTCCGCTCTCTTCGGAAATCCAATACCAATCACCGTATAGTGTCCTCTCAACAGCATGCCGTTCCCCCTCTGGTGCATCGTAATATGGAACTGCATCCATGCACATTAATTCAAACAAAGACACTTTTTCTCCGCGCGGATTAATTAATTTTGTATCCACACAATCAACTTCAGCAATTACACTCTCCAGTTCATCCATAGGCGCAGATTGTGCTTGGTACCATTCTTCTTCAACTACTATAGCCGTCTTTGTATAATGAGTGGTTGTGTTCGTAATTAGAACAGATATTTCTGTGTTATCAGACTCTTTTGCAATCTGAACCAAATGCATTCCGTTAGCATCAGCGTAAACTCTTGCACCACTTTGAAAACCGCTACGAGAAACAAAAATGCCTTTTACGGTACCTGGAATATCATCTATTACTGCCTTGAACGAATGAAGAAGTGTTTGTGGAACAGGATTTTTCCAATCTTTTACTTCAATAATGGTCTTATATACTAAACCTGCTAATTCAAATTCCCAGTACACATCGATTTGGTGCGTATTTCCGCTTTTCCCCGGCAATATAACATTGTGCTGTACTTGGATATTCCGAAAATCTGTATCTTGAAAATCGCCATTTACAATTGCTTGATAAATTTTCTGTGTGATTATTTCAAAATCTTTTCCTGTGTTTTTCATTCTCTATCTGTCACCACATTTCAATTTCTGTATCTTATCCAAAGTATTCCTGCATCAAGGATTTTTTCAGCAATTCCAGTTTGTCGAGGCTCTGCTGGATCGCCAATTTTGATTTGTCGGTCAGATCGACGAAGGTGGCAAATTGTTTCTGCATTTCCATAGGGGGTATGGAAATATCCAGCGAGGCAAGAATTTGCTGATTGAGATTCTGAATGTTAGCACCTCGTCCAGCCATTTTCTTGCGCATTGAATCCGTTTTCAAAACTCGTAGTAAATAGGCAGTGTCTACTTCGTTACTGGTGAGGCGATAGCGAATACAGAAACCGCTATAAGTTGTCGGTGTTTTGCGCGGATATACAACCAAGCAACGGCCAACCAGCGCTTTATTACCATTGGAGCGAACAAAGACTATATCTCCATCCCTCAACATATTTTCTTCAGGTGGTGCCTCATTTAACGATACAACTGGCAACTGTTCTGTTCCGTCTATAACAGAAAGATCTTTGAAATCGCCAACGCCCAAACAATGCATCTCAATTCCACTATCACCGGTATGGAAGTTCATACCGTTCTTACAATAACCCATATCAAGAAGAGGCTTAGTTGTCCACCCCTTTGGATTAGTTACAGGGTCACCAAACAGTTCGATAAATCGGGATTTGACAAGCCTGTCCAGCTTTACAAGTTGCTTTTTCCGCAGGGCAATCAGTTCGTTTAATTTGCTGAGATTTTCAACAATCTTTTTTTGTCCTGCAATTGAGGGAACCGGAATATCGGCTTCTGTAAGATTTCCTAACTTGATGTACTTAATAACTCCGCCAATCGCTTGCTGTCTTAATGTTTCTAAATACTTATCTAAAAAGCAATACAAATAAGGGGCAGACAAAACAGTCTTGTCCAAGCTTTCAATAATGTATGTTCTTTGGTACGCATCGAATTTGCCATTGTAATACTTAACATTCAAATCGCCATTACCCGCGACAAGTACACACTCGCAATCATAGCTATAGGTATCAATTTTCAGAGGCTCAATTGCACAAGTAAAAAACGGATATTGACCATTATCAGAAGAGGCATTTGCATCTAGCTTGCCGGTTCTAATCCGGACATAATCTCCCAATCTTGCCATCAACTCACCCCCAATATCAACGCAATACAGGACACAACTAAGGCTACAAGGCTAACAATTCCAGAGAACACCGCCACAACGAAGTTCTTGTCTTTTTCTTTGTTAACCTCTTTAGCAGATGCTCCTGTCAACATTGCTACTGCAATAAAAAACAAACCAACTATAAAGCCCGTGCCGCCTATGCAGGCCTCCATCAACCATCCGGATGCACTATGTTGTAGTGCTATTACTAGTGTTTTTCCACCTTGCCACACAAATGCTGCACCTAACAATCCTGTTAGAATAGCTATTCCCAAAAAAACAGGTACCACAAGCGTCTTCATCCATTCGCGGGTTACCGAATACTGTGCAGTTTGTTTCTCCTGTGCGGCCACAATCGCTTCAGCAAGTTTATCATAATCAACAGGGTCTACTGTTGCAGATAACGAAACAATTTCTTTACCTTTTCTCTTTACCACGACCTTTTTCACAGTATCTCCTCCAGTTCGGCAAGGCCTGCAGTGATCTGCATTTCCAGTTCGTGCAGGTCGGCGAGGATTTCGGTGGTGGACGGGTACTCCACGGCTACATACTCGGTCTTCTTATATTTGTTGATGGAGAGGTCATAGCCGTTTTCCACGATCTCATCCTTGGGAACGAAGAAGGATTTTTCGGTACGCTGACGCCCCGCCTCCGCATCCAAATTGCGGAACCGGGCGATGATGTCGGGAATATCGTTGTCCTTGATCTCGGTTCTCTTATCATCCAGAGAGAAGCCGTCGGCGGTCATATCGTAAAACCAGACCTTGTTCGTGCCGCCGTGGCCGGTCTTGGTGAAGATCAGAATACCGGTGGACACACCTGCGTAGGGCTTGAACACACCGCTGGGCATAGAGATGACCGCCTCCAAACGGTTGCCCTCCACCAGTTCCTTCCGGATGGCCTTATGAGCCGTGGAAGAGCCAAACAGCACACCATCAGGAACGATGCAGGCGCACCGGCCACCGGTCTTCAGCATCCGCAGGAACAGCGCCAGGAACAGCAGTTCCGTCTTCTTGGTCTTGCAGACCTTCAGCAGGTCAGCGGACACCGTATCCGCATCCAGGCTGCCCTTGAAAGGAGGATTGGCAAGGATCAGATCGAACTTTTCCTTGTCGGGATTCTGATCGGACAGGCTATCCCGGTACTCAATAAAGGGGCTGTCCACACCGTGGGTCATCATATTCATAGCACCGATACGGAGCATGGTGCGATCCATATCGTAGCCGAAGAACATATGGTTCAGGAAATGATCCTTCTTCACCCTGTCGAAGAAGATCTCCTTCTTGTGGTTAGCCATCAGATATTCCTCCGATGCCACAAGGAAACCTGCAGTACCGCAAGCGGGGTCGCAGATGGTGAAGTCGGGCTTGGGCTGCATCAGTTCCACCATCATCTTGATGATATGGCGGGGTGTCCGGAACTGGCCGTTCAAACCGGACTGGGCGATCTTGGAGAGCAGATATTCGTAGACATCACCGCGGATATCGCTGTCCTTTACTTTCTCCATCTGGTCGTAAATCTGATCCAGGCAGTCCACCACCTTGCTCAGCAACAGAGGGGTGGGCAGCTTGAAAATGGCATCACCCATGTACTTGGAGTAGGCGCTGTCCTTGCCACCGCCCAGATTCTTGATAAAGGGGAATACCCATTCCTGCATAACGGAGTACATTCTGCCTGCGTCAAAATCATGGAACACAGACCATTTCAGCTGCTTGCCGTCAATCTTTCGGTCACCCACCTGCACTTCGTCTGCGAAAATGCTCTTAAAGGGCAGACCCAGCATAGCGCTCTCCTTGGCACGGAGATTGTCGGTAGTGTCCAGATCGTGGATGAACATCAGGTAAGTGATCTGCTCGGTCACATCCAGAGGGTTCACCAAACCGCCTGCAGCAAAAATATCCCACAAACCGTCGATTCTGTTTTTCAGTTCGCCAGTAATCATATCAATCAATCTCCCTGTTCCAAGTGTAAGAGGTATAGCGGCCGCCGCCGATCTTGATGATCTCACCGCTCTTGACGAGATCATTCAGCGCCCGCTGGATGGTGGTCTGGCTGATATCCGGGCATTGCGCCATAATCTCTGCCTTTGTGATCTTGCCGAGATGGTCGTGGATAATGTCACGGACACGGTTGGGTTTGCGGGTGTTCTCAGTGACGATTTTGACCCGGTCAGAGAATTCCCGATAGGCTGCAAGAATGATTCCCAACTGATAGGTTACGAAAGGAATGTAGTTATTTTCTTCCTCATGCCAACCGTTGGAGCTTTCCTGCAGGTCATCGTAGTAAGCGCCCTTGGTGAGCTCGATCAACTTTTCAATACTGATGT
>JAZRLE010000119.1:0-7155 GCA_045646665.1 Faecousia sp.
TGGATGCCGTGGCTATGTTCTTCCTGGTGGATGATACGCCCTTTGAATGCCGGCATTATTACTGCAGCGTAGTCGGCGATGAAGAATCCGCAGAGGTGTGTATCGTTCCCCGAAATGCGTTTGGTGTATGGCTTGCACAGGAGAAAAATATGCGGAAATCAAATAAGGTCAAAATGCAGGAAACGGCCGAAAAAGGATCGTAAAAAAGTGTATTTTTACGTATGTTGCACTGACGTATAAATAAAAAGGCGAAAAACCATTGCGCCGCAACACTTTTTCCGCACCCCTTCAGCACTGGATTCAGGCCAGGAGGTGCGTCTCAGTGCCTGAATACAAACGATTACTATGGAGGTAGAAATATGATCACCATCAGACCGGGCAGTCATGTCCACACCCTGCTTTCCATACTGCCCTTCGTGGGGGAATACCCAATGTCCGCACTGAGACTCTTAGGCTCCGTCCGGTCCTATAAAGACCTGATCCACAAGCTCACTCAAGTTCAGGAGTTTCGCTTTCCGAATTCAGATGAGCGCTTTACCTGCCGCCTTCTGAATGTGTGTGGGAGGGGCAATAGAAAGACCGTCCGTTTCCATAAGAGCGCCCTTCCTATGCTTCAGTGGTGGGATGAGGATATGTATAGGCTGTATATGGCCGAATACGATAACCACAACTTCTCCGGGAATGCCCGTCATGTAAACAGAAACCATCTACTGGCCGAAACGGCAGTGATGTGTTTAAAGGCGGGTATTGAGGTGAACCCCTTGGATACACCGGATATGCTGGAGGACGATATAAAAGAGCTTCGATGCGCCACTCCATACTTCTATTTTGCCAGAGAGGTAAAACGGGCCTATAAGGAAGAAATGAATAAGATCCGCTATACCCGTCTTGCCGGAATTCTCGCTTTTCAAGGTGGAGTTTATGCGGTTTATAATCTTCGGGATGAAGTACCCAGATGGATGGGAGAGGGTGAGAGCAAAGTGCTATGGCGTATGGAAACTATGTTCTATGCGTTGAGCCACAATGATCATCCATTCTATCGTTCGTCGCTTATGTTTGGCGAAAGTTATGATGTGGCGTTGGAATTGCTTCGTGAAATCAAGGAAACCAAGAAACTGGATTATGGCCTCTTTCGAACCTATAACCAGATCCTCTTTATTCCTATGGATGATTTTGGTACGCGGCTTCTCCGATTGGTGACTTCGGTTAATTGGCAGGAGAAACTGCTGTATTCCTTGTTTGAGCCGAAACAATGCACAACATCTTGGGGCTGTCTAAAGTTCGATGTGTTTGTGGACGGGATAGACACATGCTGCTTTTTGAATGGAGATATCCGGAATCTGTTTCATTTTCGCGATACGATCTTAATGCGAAATGAGGGCTTGCTTCCAAGAAACACTGTTCGTGGGCACAAGATTATTTGCTATCCTGAGCAATTGGCATTCGTGCAGGAGTTTTTTGGTGATTTGGCGGAATATGCCACTGTCACAATGGACGCGGTGGAAAGATCGCTGGAGCTTGATAGACCTAGCCTAATCGAATAAAGAAAGGAAGAAATATTATGCGTAAATTTTTAATCATTGCATTGATCCTGGGTTTTGTGTTGAGTGGATGTACCACCCTAGATCCGGATCATGATACGACGAATACCCTTGATTCTCATCTGAGCGAGCCCTCTGAAGACTGGTCCTCCCATACTGATCCTACCGATACCCTGGAAGGTATCGCATTGGGCCCGGTGACATCAGATCCGACATTGCCTACATCCACTGTGCCAGACTCATCTGAAAATTGCACTGAAGGGACCGAGCTGGCTGGACCCGCGGGTGAGACTGATTCTACTGAAACCCAATCACCCCAGCAGGCAACAGAAACACCAACCACACCTACAGAGCCAACAGAGGTAACAAAGCCGACACAGACCCCACCTCCGGAGACAACACCTACACAGCCTGCTGAGCCGGAGATGGAAGAAACGGATCAACCCAAAGAAATAGTGGATGCTTCTCAAATTGCTGCTGAGGCAAATTCCTATGCGGTTTCTCTTGGCTTTGTGGTGGATAACAGCTTGAACAAAAGCAATTCCGGATACTATTGCCCGGATTACAGACCCATATCAACCAATGAAATCGGCATTGCTGCAGTAAAGGATTTGGTGTCTGCAACCAAGAACCAGTTGAACAGTCGGTTCTCTGAAGAATTTTCGCCAACCTTGATTGAAAGTATTTTTGGTTTGGTTCGAGTAAATTGTGCGGTTGAATACAGTCATACAGATGATATGGGAGACTGGTACTACATTTATGTTTTTTATGGGTAAGAGCGAGAGATTAAAAGATGATTTCGGCCTACTTGATATCCTTTCGGAATTTTGCTATACTATAGGCAAACAAAGCAAAGGAGGAAGGCAAATGTCAGTTTTACAGAAGAAAACCGAATATATTCTGATGAATAAAGACTGCTGCGTGCTTTCTTTCTTGTGTATCAGAAATGAGTATGACGAGCCGACCTTTCAGGAACTGCAGTGGTTTGTGGAATACCGGCCAATCGGCTATAAGTCTCTAACCGGATTTCTGGAACGGCGGAAAGCGCCTAAGCATCGAGAGCATATCCAGCGTTTGCTGGAACGCTTTGGATGTGACGATCTGGAAGGTTTCCTAAATGTAACTCACGCCGTTTCTCTGAACGACACCTTCTGGGTGAAACGGGCGGATCGGGATATTGGCTGGGATCAGGTTTCCCTATACCGGAATGAATTTGACCAGCTGATCAGTGAGGCAGCCTTCGACGGATCTGTCAGCAGCAGTGAGCTGTCCACTACTTCACCTGAGTTTGGTACGGACGGCAACTATGCCAAGTGCTGGATCCGGGAGGATGACGGTATCTACCTTTACAAGACCGGCAGCAGCCGCTATGAGGTTGAACCCTTGTCTGAGTTCCTCGCATCCCAGCTTGCGGCAATTCTGTGTCCCAGCTATGTGGACTATGATCTGGATTCCTACCGGGATAAGCTTATCAGCAAATGTAAGCTGTTTACCACAGAGGACCTTGGCCTCGCCAAGGCGGCAGGCATTTTTACGGAGGATCGTACAATTCCTGCTATGCTCCTCTATTTCGATGGGCTTGGCAGCGGCGATGCTTTCCGGCGGATGTGCATATTGGATGCGCTGACATATAACCCGGATCGCCACTACGGCAATTTTGGTGTACTATTCAATACGGAGACGATGGAACCCATCTCTATGTGTCCTGTGTTTGATAATAACAGGAGCTTATTCCCGGATCTTGACCAGGGGCAACTGGAGAATCCGGACTGGTATCTGCAGAAATGTAAGCCGATGATTGGTAAGGACTTCCTTGTGACCGCTAGAGGCCTTTTGACACCGGAAATTAAGTCTGATTTGAAGAACTTGCTTGGATTCCGATTCGCTCAGCACAGCCGCATCACAGCGCCGCAGGAGCGCCTGGATGCACTGGGCAAGATTGTAAATGCCCAGATCAAAGCGATACTTGCATAATAGAAAAGACGGCACATACCTTCTCTATGAAGGACCTGTGCCGTTTTTCTGTTTTGACTCACTTTGTAATATCATCGGTATACGTTAATGGATAGCGTCTTTGCGGTCAGTGAGCAACAAGGAGATAAGCTGGGGAAGATTCTTTTTGCCGAAGAATATTTTATCACCGTTTACAATCAAGCATGGGACACTCATGACATTATATTGATTCTTAAGCTTTTCAAAATGCTGAATATCATATACATGAGCGGAAACATTGGGGTTTTCTGCGGCAATGCGTTGTGCTGCCACTACCAAATCGGGACACATAGTGCATGATAGTGTGATCAGGATCTGCATATCTGTTTTGTTTGTGATGGCTGCGATCTGTTCGCGGGAGGCTTCATCCAGAGCCTGTCCGGGACCTGCAGCATTGTAAAGCCCCAGCACAAATGAAGTAAACTCATGTCCACTGGGCACACCGTGAAATGCAAGGCCTGAGGGTGTGCCATCTGCCAAGCAAACTTCAACACAGGGTGCAAAGGCTGCATCCGCTTGTCTATCAACCACATCTATTGCCAGCTTATCAGATAGTGCGGTAAGGGCTGTGATAAACTGCTCCAGTTCTTCAGAAACCGGACGCTTGTCCAGATACAGTTTCAGCAGAAGCGGTCTCTCCATTCGGACGAATACGGTATCCAACTGCTGGCGCATTTCTTCTGTAAAAAGCTCACCAGATCCTGTAGTTTCATGCGTGTCAACCGTGACAGTTGTTTTGCTTTGCTTTGGCGAAGACACATCGGCACGCATGCCTGTCTTTCGATGCATTGTTGCCACATATTTTTCTAGCTCTGTTGCCGCCAAAGCACCGTCGCTGGTGGCTGTCACAACCTGACGCAGGGGCTTGATGCACACATCACCTGCCGCATACACACCTTCCACATTAGTCTTCTGGGATGCGTCGGTGATGATATACCCTTGCTCATTCAGTTCTACGACACCCTGGACCGCCTCAGTAGCCGGAGCATATCCAGCAAACACAAAGACACCAAAGGATTCCTCGCTCTTATACTCCGTCACCTCTCCGGTGACGGTATTTTTATACCGGGCATAGGTCAGTCCGTTTTCGCCGGACACTTCCTCCATCACCGTATTGGTCAGCACGGTGATCTTCTCGTGGTTTTTCGCCTGGTCGGCAACGGATGCGGCACAGGAGAAATCATCCTTTCGGACAAGGATTGTCACATGCCGGGCGAATTTCGTTAGGAATACACTTTCTTCCGCCGCTGCGTACCCACCGCCGACAACAAAAATATCCTTTCCTGTAAAGAACTCACCATCGCAGGTAGCGCAGTAAGCAACGCCTCGGCCTTTGTGTTCTTCTTCGCCTTTGAAGCCAACTGTTCTGGGATGTGCGCTGGTTGCCAGCAGAATACCAAAGCAGCGGTAGTCACCCTTACTGGTATGCACAGTCTTAATATCCCGGTCAAGGTCAAAGCCGGTAGCTTCCGCCAGCATAAATTCCGCACCGAAGTGCTCTGCCTGCTGCTGTATGGTATTTGTCAGTGACTTGCCACTGGTTTTGGCAATACCGGGATAGTTGACCACCTCGTGGGTAATGGCAATCTGCCCGCCAAACTGTTCCTTTTCCAGAACCAACACTCGATATTTTGCCCGGGCAAGGTACAGCGCGGCGGTCAGCCCCGCAGGGCCACCGCCGACAATGACTACATCATAGAGATTATCCATCAGAGCTGACCCACAAGATCCAGACTGGGCTTCAGGGTTTCGGCACCCGGCTTCCAGTTGGCGGGACATACCTGGTCACCGTGGGCATGGACAAACTGGCAAGCCTGTACCTTACGCAGCAATTCTTCTGCGTTTCTGCCCACATTGCCGGCAGTCACCTCATAGCCTACGATCTTGCCCTCGGGGTTAATAATGAAAGTGCCGCGCTCCGCAAGACCATCGGCCTCAATCAGCACCTCAAAGTCCTTGGAAATGCTGTGGGTAGGATCCGCCAGCATGGGGTAGTTGATTTTCTTGATTCGATCAGATGCATCATGCCATGCCTTGTGGACGAAGTGGGTATCGGTGGAAACGGAATAAACCTCACAGCCGATCGCTCTAAACTGCTCGTACTTGTCCGCCAGATCCTCCAGCTCCGTAGGACACACAAAAGTAAAGTCCGCCGGATAGAAGAAAAAGACACTCCACTTTCCCAAAATATCTTCCTTGCTCACAAACTTGAATTCGTTCTCGTGATAGGCATAGGTGCGGAAATCGGAAATTTCCTTGTTGATCATAGACATACTTACTTCCTCCATAAATCATGTTGATTACAAAATGCGTATACTGCCCGAACTTCATCCCCATCACAGATAGGGAATTTGGCCTTGGGTTTATCGTCCGGATCAAGATGTGCATACTGAATTCCATGTTCCGATTCCATGCACACCCATTCAATATAGTGCTCCGGGGTCATGGGGTGCTCCACAGAACCAACGGTTACATGGACGGTATTTCTCTCTACCTCATATACCGGAATGTGTTTTTCTCCGGAAGCTTCGGTCGTACCGGGAGCCAATTCCTGCATTTTTTCGCTACAGCAGTAGATGGGAATACCCTTGTCCCGAATCACAGCAACGATGTTGCCGCAATGTCGGCAAATCAAAAATTTCTGCTTCAAGTTCGATCCCTCCTACGAGAAAGTGTGTCCAAACAAAACGCAATAATGCATAAAAGCCTGGACATACTAGCTGCAAAAGGATGTGAACAGATGGCATATAAACGCGGATTTATTCCATACGCATTGGCTGCACTTTTGATCGGTTTAGTCGGTGGTTTTTCCACGGTTTTAGGACCGGCTTTTGTGCAGGACATTGGCATCGCCTATAACAATACCAGCTGGACTGCTCTTGCCCAAGCCATGTCCATCGCTGCCTGCGCGCCGATTCTCGGCAAGGTCGGAGATATGATCGGCCGCAGAAAAACACTCCTGCTGGGCATTGCGGTATTCACCTTAGGAAATGCATTGTCCGCCCTTGCAAACTCCCTTGTGTTTATGCTTATTGCCCGTTTTATTGTCGGTATCGGCACAGCAACCATGGGGCCTGTGATCCTTGCCTATATTGCAACGGAGTTCCCCCAAAATAAAATCGCAAAAGGCTTTTCTCTGTATATGCTTCTGTCCAGTGCGTCGGTTATCATAGGACCGACCATAGGCGGACTAATTGTTTCTTCTTACGGATGGCGAACCATGCTGTGGGTATGTGTTGCTATATGTGTTGGTGTTTTCTATGGGTGCGTCCTCACTTCGCGTAAGCAAGTATCCGCTCGGAAGCATCTGCAGGATTTTGATATTTCCGGCGCTGCTTTGATTCTGGCTTTCTTCAGTCTAGCGCTGTGTGTCCCCTCTTTCGGTCAGAACTTCGGCTGGAAATCCACACCATTTCTCATTGTATTGGTTCTTGCAATCGTCAGCCTGATGGGCCTGATTTACGCAGAGCAGAATACTCCCCATCCAATCATTTCCATCAGCTTTGTCAAGCGCAGTGCCTTTATCGTAAGCGTGCTGGCATTGTTTTTAACCCAAGGATTGATGCAGGCCAATATGACGAACACCATTGTGTTTGTCAACTACACACAACCGAATAACACG
>JAZRLE010000120.1:0-3423 GCA_045646665.1 Faecousia sp.
GCTGGCAGCCGTTCCGCAGAAGACCTATAACGGACAAGCCAGAGCAGAAAAGCTTGTAAAAACCTTTGTCACCGACCCCATGCAGCTGCTTATGGGGCAGGAGGGCGGCGGTTCCGGCGGCAATGTGGACTTAACCACCGTGGGTTTCCGCAACACTACCGATACACCCATCATGGAGGTCACAGCGGATTTTTCCGATACGTTGTATCTGCGCGGCAGCGCAATGAATATTTATGACGGCACGAGCTGGTCTGACAGCGCCGATTACCCCGGAGAAGTTCTCAACTGGGAGATGCTGGACTGGCCGGAATTGCTTTGGGAATCCGGCGTGGTGAAGATCACCACCCGCTATGCCCACCGGATGCTGTATACCCCCTATTATCTGCGAAAAGCGTATATGAAAGACGCGGCTACGGGCATTGTGAATAAGACCGGCATGACGGAGTACTCCTTCAATTGCCTGCAGATCAACCCGGATGTATATGATCCTTTCAAACCAACTGGCCGCCTACCGTCGTGGCAGTATAGTGAGAATCTCATAATCTATCCGACACCCCAGACACAATCGACCCAGTGGACGGGGGATATGCTGGAGCAGTTTATCCGCCTGCCGGAGGATGTGCGCAAGTGGGCAGAGCCCCTGGCAGAAGAGATTGCGGGAGATATTGACGACACCTATCAAAAAGCGCAGGCCATTGCGCAGTATGTCCGGGGTTCTGCCCGCTATGATACCCAGACCCCCAGAATGTCCGGAAGAAGCAAGGATTTTGTCCGCTGGTTCTTAGAGGACAGCGATACCGGTTACTGCGTCCACTTTGCCAGCGCAACGGCGGTGCTTTTGCAGGCATCGGGTATTCCTGCCCGGTACGTTACCGGCTATACAGCGCAGGTAGAAGCGGGAAAGACTACCGTGGTAACTGCGGACAGAGCTCATGCGTGGGTGGAATACTATCGGCCCAATTTCGGCTGGATGGTGCTGGAGTCCACCCCTGCGGCAGAAGAGCAGATCCCTACCCAATCCCAGGAAACCACACAGCCCACCGAGGATGCGGAAAATCCCACCGAGGACGAAGAAACATCCCCGGACAAAGACCCGGCAAAGGAAAACCGCAGTCAGCTTGGCAGCGTGGTACTGAAAGTGCTTGCGGTAATCGCCGGTGTGGCAGCGCTGGTAGCTGCGGTTTGGGGTCAGTACCGCTTGCGTATCTATGAAAAACAGCGGCGCTATGAAAAATGTACACCCAATGAGCAGGCGATCCTGGGTTGGCAGGCATCGGTACAGTTTGCCCGACTGCTGGGAGAATCGCCAGACAAGGACTTATTTGAAATTGCCCAAAAGGCGCGGTTCAGCCAGCACACCATCACCCGTGGCGAGCTTGCCCGGTTTGATGCCTACGCCGCCGCGGCAAAAGAAAAGCTGCAAAACCGGCCTTTGCCGCAAAGACTCTATTACCGCATCATCCTGGCAGTGTACTAAATTGACAGTTTACCTGTCATCCTGAGGAGCCAACAGCGACGAAGGATCCGTAATATCCATGCATAGGGAACGGATTCTTCGACAGCGCGCCGCTGGCACGCTGTGCTCAGAATGACAATGAGGTTGTCTTTACATTGCAACAAATGCAAATTTCACAAAAGCATTGTGGATATACTGGAAAAATTTTATGACTTCGGGTCGATTTTCCTGCAATTTTTTCTTGCCTACTGAAAAAAATGTATGTATAATGATGCTATATTTTTGATATACGGAGGGAAATGATATGTCTTCAAATGTTCGTCCCGAATCTATGCAGCGTATTACTACAAAGGAACTGGCAGATGCCTTTATCGCCGAGCAGGTAGCCGCTGTGCGCGCCCAGGTTGGCGATAAGAAGGTGCTGCTGGCGCTGTCCGGCGGTGTTGACTCTTCTGTGGTTGCCGCCCTGCTGATCAAGGCAATTGGCAAGCAGCTGGTTTGCGTCCACGTGAACCACGGTCTGATGCGTAAGAATGAGTCCGAAGATGTCATCAAGATGTTTAAGGACGGCATGGATGCCAACCTGATCTATGTCGACGCTACCGATCACTTCCTGGACCTGCTGGCAGGTGTTTCCGACCCCGAAACCAAGCGTAAGATCATCGGCAAGGAATTCATCACTGTTTTCGCAGACGAAGCACGGAAGCTGGAGGGCATTTCCTTCCTGGCACAGGGTACCA
The DNA here is from genome assembly GCA_045646665.1 of Faecousia sp. GTDB lineage: Bacteria > Bacillota > Clostridia > Oscillospirales > Oscillospiraceae > Faecousia. The sequence goes on from JAZRLE010000120.1 coordinate 2,197, forward strand.
TTTACCCCGACATTCTGGAGTCTATCAAGGCTGCGGAAGGCAAGAAGGCTGTTAAATCCCACCATAACGTGGGCGGTCTGCCCGAGGATCTGCAGTTTGAGCTGGTAGAGCCCCTGAAGCTGCTGTTCAAGGACGAAGTCCGTGTGGTAGGTGAAGCTTTGGGTCTGCCCCATGCCATGGTCTACCGTCAGCCCTTCCCCGGCCCCGGTCTGGGTGTCCGTTGCCTGGGCGCGATTACCCGTGACCGTCTGCACGCGCTGCGTGAGGCAGATGCGATCCTGCGTGACGAGTTTGATAAGTGCGGCCTTGCCGAGAAGACCTGGCAGTACTTTATTGCCATCCCCGACATCAAGAGCGTTGGCGTGAAGGATGAGAGCCGCTACGAGGGCTGGCCTGCCATCATCCGTGCGGTCAATACCAAGGACGCCATGACCGCTACCATCGAGGAGATCCCCTATCCTGTGCTGCACAAGATCGTGGATCGCATCACCGGCGAGGTAGAGGGCATCAACCGCGTTCTGTTCGACCTGACCCCCAAGCCCACTGGCACTATTGAGTGGGAATAATATAAACTGGCTTATAAGTGCCCGGAAACCCTTGGAAACAAAGGGCTTTCGGGCACTTTATGTTTTGACGAAAATTACCTTGCAACACTTTTGCAACACATAATGTAAAAATTGCGAAAAGGAATAGTTGCAAGTGGTTATGACGTAAAGAAAGGAGCGTGGTAAAATGTTAGATTTTTTGAATAAGAAAACGGAAATCAATACAACTCAAATTGTTGATGAAATTGAAGCAGCGGTATATGAACACGTTAAACCGTATGGGTTCAAAAAACACGGGCGCACGCTTCACCGTTTCGTTTCGGAAGATATTTCGCAAGTAATCCATTTTCAAAGCGGTATGCCTTCGCATGGAATGAGCGGACTGCTTTGTGTGAATTTGGGAATCCGTATTCCGGAGTGTTCCGAAAGAACTTTTCAGCCTAAGGCGGAAAAGAAAAAATACTACCACGAGTATGAGTGTACGATTCGCTCACGACTGGGCATCGTCAGTGGCAAGCAAGAAACTTGGTATGACCTTCGCAAGAAGACAGACAAAATTATAAAAAGCATTATTGATGAAATTGATCAATATGTTTTACCGGCTTATGAGGTTTTAAACAGCCGGGATTCTATTCTTGCACATAGAAAAGATTATCAGTTGTTGGATAATCTCGAACATCGT
>JAZRLE010000121.1:0-2155 GCA_045646665.1 Faecousia sp.
CATGATGCCCTTGGACTGGTAATCCTTGACCACGTTAACCACGTCTTCAGCGTTCTCAGCCTTGCCCAGGACAACGGCAACACCGGGGATGTCGCCGGTAACCAGGGGAACGCCCAGGGAGCGGATGATGGGATCGGGAACGAAGCCGATGCCGGTGTCGTTCTCGTAGGGATTCTCGGAGGCAACCCACTTGAGGCCCTCGATGATCTCAGCGCCAACAGCAGTGGCAAGACCGGCGTTCAGAGCCTGGCCCAGGTCCTCCTGGTTGGTGATCAGGCTCTTCAGCACACCCACGCAGGGCAGCAGATCGCCCAGGGTCTTGACCTTCACGCCGGTGGCAGCGTAAATGGTGGGGAAAAAGTATGCGGTATCGGGGAAGGCGATTTTCTTACCTGCGCCATACTTGGCAATGGCACCATTGACTGCACTCTCAGTCAGGCCCGCAACGGCATTGGAGCCGCCATAGATCAGATCGGTTAATACACTCATGTGATTTTCCTCCCAATAATAATGTACAAAGTTAATTTATATAGAGCCTTGTGGCTGAATATACCATGCAAAGCCTTCCCCGGGGGAAGGTTTTTACATCCGCCGGTTCAGGCAGCGGGTGCGGTCCTCCAGGCGGTCCCGGAGGGTCTCTTCTTCGGTGATGGGACCCACATCTTCCTGGGGAAAGAGTTTGGATTTCTCAGGGTCCTTGCCGCCACGGAAAATCCAATAGACAAGTTCAATGACCGCCGCAATGGGATCGGTGAAAATGTCAATGATAAATTCCAGCATGGCGATCTCCTTTCTCCCGGATGGGTACACTACCTCACCTTTTATTATCCATCAAAGAGGGCAAAAAGTCCATACCCAAAATAGAAAAAGCCGGGAGGAATTGCTTCCTCCCGGCTTGGGGTATGGTATACCTATCGTTTTGTCGATATACTCGCATCCACTCGTTCGATATATTTGCCTAATGGCAAATTCGATATATTGCTTCGCAATTCGATATGATAGAAATCCCTCTCGCCCCGGAGGGCATATCGAGTGTACACACATATCGAACGCATAGCGTATATCGAAAATCCCGGAAGGGATTTATATCGATGTAATCAAGCTATGCTTGATTACAGGTCCAGGTAGGAGTCGGAGTACAGGACGTGGTTCTTGAAGATGTCGCAGGACTTGATGGTCTCCATCAGGCGCAGGTCGTTGGGGTTAACGATAGCGGAGGTCAGACCCTGCATCATGCACATTGCCAGCAGAGCGGAGTCCATGATGGGACGGACGTGCTTGGGAGCGCCGTTGGAGTTGTTGGACAGACCACCGGTGGACTTCAGACCCTTGTCGGAGAACATCTTGATGGCCTCCAGGACTTCCATCTGCTTGTCCTGCATGCCCTTGACGACCAGGAACAGGGGGTCGAACCACAGGTCATCGGAAGTCATGCCCAGGGACAGGCCGCGCTCCAGCATGTTGTCGCAGTGCATCTCGCGCTCGGCGTTGTCCTTAGCAATACCGTCAGCGGAGCACAGAGCGATACAGATAGCGTCGTTGGCAGCAGCCAGGTCGATGTAGCCGATACGGGAGCCGGCGTCAGCGGAGTTGACGATGGGCTTGCCGTTTGCACGGTTGTAAACCTTGATACCAGCCTCGATAGCCTTCATGTTGGCGGTGTCCAGTGCCAGAGGAACATTGTTGAAGTTCTCCTGCAGCAGCTTGACAGCCCACATCATGCGCTCGGGACCGTCCTTCTCAGCGGGGCCGATGTTGACGTCCAGATAGGTGGCGCCGGCCTTGATCTGCTGAGCGGCACGCTCCAGAATGGGAGCGGGATCGCGCTCGTCCATAGCCTTGCGGATGGTGGGAGCGATGCAGTGGATACGCTCGCCGATGGTGACGAAGGTCTTGGACTCGGGGTTGCGGGTCTTGTAGGTGACACCCATGTCCACAATCTCGATCTTGGGAACCTTCTTCTCCAGCAGTTCCTCGAAGGACAGTTCCTTCACTTCTTCCACAACGGTAGCGGACTTTGCAGCGCGCTCAGCCTCGGCAGCCTTGACAGAAGCTTCGTATTCCTTATCCATCATGTACGTGGGCAGCTGGACAGCCCCCAGAGGACCGACAGCAACGTTCCACACAGGCAGCTTCTCCTGAATTTCGCCCTTCA